>JBFIDU010000007.1:0-18596 GCA_041603755.1 Methylophilaceae bacterium | reverse complement strand
GGTAAAACCAACACCTGTGGTTGTTAAAAGCACTGTTTGGCCTTGTTGCACTGCGAGTGCTTGTTTCAACATATTTTGTCTAAATACACTGCCTGCCAATAATGGAGAACGTACTATCTGCCCGACAATCTGATTGGCATCAGTAAAAACACCTGCTGGCAATTGTGTTAGATCGCCCTCTGCAAATGCTAAATCCTGCTGTGTCACAACATGCCCCTGTGATAAGGGATGTGCTGCGACCAAATACTGTGTTTTGATACTTATGTTAGCTTGTGCATATATCTTCCATTTTTGTGGTGCATGACACTGGATGCCCACATTCGTATTACCCCAAGCACGACTGCCAGGTGGTAAAAATACTTCTGGACTAAAACATGCTGCCAACTTTAAATTCGGATCTATACTGCCCGCAGTTACTTTTATTTCACCTGCATATCCTGCACTTTGTTCTAACAAGAATGCTTCAATTTTATGTTTTAAAACGGATAAATCTTGTTTAATAAATTTATTTTGCGTATTTGCAAAGGCGCCTTGCATGGCAAGCAAACCTAAAAATAAACCAATTAAAACAACAACTTTTCGTCTATAGCTACCTACTCTTGTTTGCCACATAACCGTATCGAACATATTGCACCTCGCTTATTAAGCTTTTATCACAATACGTATTCTACGAGCTTGTCGCTTATATCAATTGCGGAAAAGGATGGTTTTTACCCCTCTTCTTCATCAATTGAAGCAGATAAGTTAGTTCTAGAATTGGTCACATCTATGTTAACGGCAGAAGTTTTAAATACTTTAATCGTTAGCACAAACAGCTGGTAATTAGCCAGATGATTGAAAGGAATGATGATGATTTTAAATAAATTAGATACAGCACTGGGCTTCCATCAAGATGCCTTGAGATTGCGCGCTAAGCGCCAAGAGCTGATAGCGGCAAATATTGCCAATGCTGATACACCAAATTATAAAGCAAGAGATATTGACTTTAAATCAGCCATGCAACAAGCCTCACAACTTGCTACGGGTGGCGGTTTGTCCACGGTTAAAACATCTGACAAACATATGAATGGTATTGCAACAGAAAACAATACAAACTTTGCTGGGCCTGGTGAACCATTATTTCGTCCCATCATACAAGGTAGTGTAGATGGCAATACAGTCGACATGGATGTTGAGCGTAACGCATTTGCAGACAATGCGATCCGTTATGAAGCAAGCTTATTAATGATGAATGGCCAGATTAAGAAGATGTTGACCGCTATTCAAGGTCAATAACGAATGAAAAATGTTAGGAGCACATGATGTCTTTATTTAACGTTTTTAATATTTCAGGCTCAGCAATGAGCGCACAATCTCAGCGTTTAAATACCGTTGCCAGTAACTTGGCTAACGCAGATAGTGCAACCAGTGCGAACGGCAAACCATACAAAGCGAAGCAAGTGGTGTTTAGTGCTATTCCAAGCAACTCGCCAGATGCAAGTGGCGTCAAGGTTGATAAAGTAATTGAAGATCCATCTCCAGCAAAAGTGGTATATGACCCGAAACACCCTTTAGCCGATGAAAAGGGTTATGTCACGATGCCCAACGTCAATGTGACAGAGGAAATGGTGAATATGATTTCTGCATCCCGCGCCTATCAGAACAATGTTGAAACAATGAATGCAGCCAAATCCATGCTGCTTAAAACATTATCGATAGGACAGAATTAATTTCTGGTAATAGTGCTTAAACCAGCACGATTGCTTTACTTAAAGGAAAAACAATGGCATCAGTTCAAGCGACAAACGAGGTATCAGCAAGTTTATTAGCTAGCGTGAATGGTACTAAAAACAAGACCAGCGATAGCATCAATGAAGCACAAGACCGCTTTATGACGCTGCTGGTGACACAAATGAAAAACCAGGACCCTCTCAACCCGATGGATAACGCACAAGTGACCAGCCAATTGGCACAATTGTCTACGGTCACGGGTATTAACAAAATGAATGATTCATTAGAAGCATTTATGGCGAATATGCAAAGCGCGCAAACACTACAGGCATCTAATTTGATTGGACACGAGGTGTTGGTTGAAGGCAATGATATTAGCTTTGACGGGACTAATGGTTACTTTGGTATTGAGTTACCAATCAGCACTGATTCGCTCACTATCACAATTACTGATAGTGCGGGGAACCCCATCAGGAACATTACATTAAATAATCCAGATGAGGGCATTATTCCATTCAGTTGGGATGGCTTTGCTGATGATGGAACACAAGTAGCAGCTGGTAAGTATCAGTTCAGTGTGAGCGCTAAGATTGCAGGCGAGAATGCAGAGGCTACAGGCTTAAGCCTGACGCAGATTAATAGCATCAGTTCAAGCAGCACTGGCATCAAGCTAAATTTAAATAATGCGAGCTCAGTGACCAGCGCAGATTTAAAACAAATTTTTTAATTGAATAACACACAGTTTATCAAAACCAACTAGGAGTCGAAAATGAGTTTTCAACAAGGTTTAAGTGGATTAAATGCAGCATCAAAAAATCTAGAAGTGATTGGTAATAACGTTGCCAACGCGAGTACGGTAGGTTTTAAACAATCACGTGCACAGTTTGCAGACGTTTATGCAAACTCCCTTACTGGCAGTGGTGCTTCTCAGATTGGTATTGGTACCAAATTAGCGACAGTCGCGCAGCAATTTACCCAAGGCAATATTTCTAGCACGAATAACTCGCTGGATGTAGCGATTAACGGTGGTGGCTTCTTCCGCATGAGTAGTAATGGCGAAATTACCTACACCAGAAATGGTCAATTTCAAATGGATAAAGATGGCTACATTGTGAATGCCAGCAGTAACCGTCTTACAGGATATACAGCTAGCTCTACAGGTGTATTGTCCACTGGATCACCAGCAGAAATCAGAATTAACACTGCAGACATCCCTCCAGTAACGACAACAGAAGTCTCTGCAACATTGAATTTAAACTCAACTAATACAGCATTAACAGCCGCTGGTTTCGATCCTAATGATCCAACCACTTATCATAACTCAACCGCTTTGACTGTTTATGATAGCTTGGGTAATCAACATGCATTACAAAGCTATTTTGTTAAAACTGGCTCTGGTGTATGGAATGTATACACGACTGTAGACGGAGTTTCCACCACCACACTGCCAGCACCAACGGCAACCATGACATTTACTGGTACCGGTACTAACCCTACCATTGCACCAGCATCACCTACATTGAGCTTCACGCCAACAACGGGTGCTACGGGACCACAAACAATTGCACTAGACTATGCTAATAGCACACAATTTGGTTCAGCTTTCAGTGTAACCAGCCCGACACAGGATGGTTATGCATCGGGCATTTTAGCTGGCTTCAATATTGCAAAAGATGGACAAATTATTGGACGCTATACGAATGGGCAATCACAAGCTCTAGGACAAGTGGTATTGGCTAACTTTACCAATCCTAATGGGCTACAACAATTGGGCAATAACTCTTGGTCTGAAAGTGCTGACTCCGGCCCAGCTGTAGTTGGTGTGCCTACATCTGGTGGCTTGGGCGTATTACAGGCTTCTGCATTAGAAGACTCTAACTCTGATCTAACAGCAGAGCTGGTCAATATGATTACCGCACAACGCGTCTACCAAGCCAATGCGCAAACCATTAAAACACAAGACCAAGTATTACAAACCTTGGTGAATTTACGTTAGTCGATTTTTGATGACTAAATAGGAGAATACGATGGACCGCTTGATTTATACCGCCATGACAGGGGCAAAACATATCCTTGATCAACAGGCGACTAATTCACACAATTTAGCCAATGCAACATCCACAGGCTTTAGAGCGCAAGTCGATTCTTTTAGAGCTGTTCCTGTCGTTAGTGAGGGCTTACCAACGCGCGCGTTTGTAATTGATGCAACTGTTGGTGCTGACTTCCAAGCCGGGCCAATTGAAACGACAGGCCGTGTGCTCGATGTCGCTGTGCAAGGCAAAGGTTGGCTAACAGTGCAACGGGATGATGGAACAGAAGGTTATACGCGCAATGGCGCACTTAAGATTAGTGAAAATGGCGTACTGCAAACAGCAACCGGACAAAATATTATGGGTGATGGTGGTCCTATCAGTATTCCACCAGATACTGCTATTACGATAGCAAAGGACGGCACGATTTCGTCTGTCTCCAATGAGACATTACCAGGTCCTTCAAATATTTTAGGCCGTTTAAAGCTTGTTAATCCTGATGAAGCCAATTTGGAAAGAAAAGCGGATGGATTATTTGGCACCAAAGATAACAGTATTGTTGAAGCAGACGCAAATGTGAATATTGCCAGTGGTGCGCTCGAAGGCAGCAATGTCAACGTTGTGGACGCTATGGTCAACATGATTAGTTTAGCCAGACAGTTTGAAACACAGATGAAGTTAATTCAGAGTGCTGAGAATAACGCTAATAAAGCCAGTCAACTCTTTAATTTGACTGCATAGGGTTTGGGGTAGCATGAACCTTAACGATATTATCGGCTAGTGATAGCCAAACTTGAGAGGAAATAAAATGATTCGCTCATTATGGATTTCAAAAACTGGATTAGACGCACAGCAAACACAAATGGATGTCATTGCCAACAACTTGGCAAATGTGAGCACAAATGGGTTTAAACGCTCTCGCGCAGTATTTGAAGATTTACTGTATCAAAACATTCGTCAGCCTGGTGCACAGTCTTCTCAGCAAACACAATTACCTTCTGGCTTGCAGTTAGGCACTGGTGTTCGCTCTGTGGCTACTGAACGCAATTTCACGCAAGGCAACTTGCAAGAAACAGGTAATAGTAAAGATATCGCTATTCAAGGTGAAGGGTTTTTTCAAGTATTGTTACCTGATGGTGCAACGGCTTATACCCGTGATGGCTCATTTCAAGTAGATAATCAAGGGCAACTGGTCACTGCGAGTGGTTATGCAGTCCAACCCGCTATTATTGTCCCAGCTGATGCAACCAGCCTCACTATAGGTCGAGATGGCACTGTTTCAATTACACAAGCTGGCTCTGCGAATGCAACAGAAATCGGGGCGATGCAATTAGCGACGTTTATCAATCCAGCAGGTTTAATGGCCAAGGGTGAGAATTTATACGTAGAAACATCGGCATCAGGTAATGCCAATACCAATACGCCTGGGACGAATGGTTCAGGCACACTTGCACAAGGCTTTGTAGAAACTTCTAACGTCAATGTAGTAGAAGAGTTGGTGAACATGATTCAAACACAGCGCGCCTATGAGATTAATAGTAAATCGATTACAACATCAGACCAGATGTTACAAAAATTAACGCAAATGTAGTGTTGAGTGACTGGGTAAATTAATCATGCACAACTTGAATCAACAAAATCTATTCGCAACAGGGTTAACATCACGTATTGTAAAGACCTTCGTAACGATTTTATGCGCTGGCTTACTACATGCATGTGCGGTAACACCTAGCACCATTGTACAAACACCTACCACTGCAAAGCCAGCACCGCAAACTAAAGCAGCGCTTGGCAGTGGCGCAATTTATAGCGCATCAAACCACAGGCCTTTATTTGAGGATAGACGTCCTAGACTGGTTGGCGACATACTGACAATTAATATTATAGAAAATACTTCTGCCAAAAAAGCCAGCAGTAGTGCTGCGAGCAAATCAGGATCTGTTAGCGCATCGGCTGCAGTACCACTTGGCTTACCTATTGATTTGAATAAGGAAGCCATTAGTCTTTCTGCTGATTCAGCAATCGACTATGACGATAGTGCAGACGCGGATGCTAGCAATAATTTCAACGGACAAATTGGCGTTACTGTCGTTGAAGTGTTAGAAAATGGCAATTTGGCTGTTAGTGGTGAGAAACAAATTGGCCTTGATAAAGGAACGGAGTTCGTTCGATTCTCTGGTGTGATCAACCCTGATGATGTGCAACTTGGCAATATTGTTTCATCTACAAAAGTTGCCGATGCACGGATTGAGTATCGTTCTAACAGCAAGCTGGATGCATCACAAGTTGTCTCAATTTTGACACGATTTTTCTTAAGCTTTATCCCTATATAGTCTGAAGAAGTCATATGATGATAAAAACACTGAAACCACTAAAAGATACATTCGACAATCACTGGAAAACAGTGCTTGGCGTATTACTATTAAATGTCATTATCTTCATCGTCAGCATTACCTTTAGTCATGCTGCCCATGCTGATCGCATCAAAGATTTAGCTTCGATTCAAGGGGTTAGAAGCAACCAGCTTGTTGGATACGGTGTCGTGGTTGGATTAGACGGTACAGGTGACCAAACCATACAAACGCCTTTTACTGTTCAAAGCATGATTAGCATGCTTAAACAGATGGGCGTTAACTTACCACCTGGCACCAATCTGCAGTTAAAGAATGTGGCAGCGGTGATGATAACCAGCTCACTACCCCCATTTGCTCAGCCCGGTCAAACATTAGACGTAACGGTATCCTCTATTGGTAACGCAAAAAGCTTACGTGGCGGCACATTGGTCATGACCCCATTAAAAGGTGCTGATGGACAAATCTATGCCATGGCACAAGGCAATCTGGTTGTGGGTGGTGTAGGCGCTTCAGCTAATGGCAGTTCTGCGCAAATTAATCATTTAAGTGTTGGTCGTATTTCTGATGGCGCAACCGTTGAACGTGCCTTACCAAGTAACATCAGTATTGTTGACACCGTCACACTGGAATTGAAAGACACAGACTTTTCAACTGCCAGCCTAATGACAGAGTCTATCAATCGTTATTTTGGCCCTAATACAGCATTTGCCAGAGACGGCCGTGTGATTGAAGTTAATCCACCAGCGAATAGAAGCCGTATCCGCTTTCTTGCAGAGCTTGAGTCGATTAATTTAGAACCAGCAAAAGCGAATGCAAGAATTATTTTAAATGCACGTACTGGCTCAGTCGTCATGAATCAGGCAGTTAGATTAGATAGCTGTGCTATTTCTCACGGTAATTTATCAGTTGTGATCAGCTCAACACCAATTATTAGCCAACCACAACCTTTCTCAGCTGGTGAGACAGTTGTTGCAGAAATCTCTCAAATCGAAATTAACAAAGAGCCTGGGCAAATTGTGCCGATTCCCGCTGGTGCTTCGCTATCTGATGTTGTCAAAGCACTCAATGCAATTGGCACGACACCGCAAGATTTGCTTGCGATTTTACAAGCGATGAAAGCCGCAGGTGCATTGAGGGCAGATTTGGAGGTTATCTAATATGATTGACGCCACCAATCTATCTGGACAATTAGCCTTTGATGCCAATTCACTCAACAAGCTGAAGACATCAGCCAAAGACAATTCGCCTGAGGCTATTAAAGAGGTTGCTAAACAATTTGAAGCTGTTTTCATCAACATGGTAATGAAAAGTATGCGCGCAGCTTCACCACAAGATGGGATTTTTGATAACGAACAAAGTCGCACCTTTACTGCGATGTTGGACCAACAATTGAGCGGCAATCTTGCCTCTAAGGGTGTTGGACTGGCAGATATATTAACTCGTCAGTTAACCAAAGTAAGCAATAGCACAACTCAGGCAATGGAACAGGCTGTTTCCGATGATTCAGGCGCCAATGCAAAACCAATGGAGTTAAATCGTTATATACCGGGTTTATTAAAAGATGCTGGCTATGTTACTACACCAGCGGCAGCACCAGCATCAATTAACAAAGGACTTGCTAAACCAGATGACCTGGACGGACAAGCAGCAGCATTTCATCAACGCCTATCGCGCGATGCTGTTGCCGCTAGCCGTGCGACAGGTATGCCTGCCAATTACATGTTAGGGCAAGCAGCGTTAGAAACTGGTTGGGGTAGACGAGAAATAAAAGGTAGCGACGGTACCAACAGCCATAATTTATTTGGCATTAAAGCAACAGGTGGTTGGAAAGGAAAAGTTGTTGAGACAACGACAACAGAATATATCAATGGCGTCAAACAAAAACGCGTAGAAAAATTCCGCGCATATGATAGCTATGCAGAATCTTTTAAAGACTTTGCCAACCTCATTCAAAACAATCCGCGTTATAAGCAGGTGATGGATAACGTTGATAGCATTCGCGGCTATGCACGTGCATTACAAAATGCTGGTTATGCAACTGATCCAAATTACGCGAATAAACTAGCAAGTGTGATAAACAAGGTAACGGCCTGATGATTAAAGTTAAGTCATTTATAACCGTTATATTTTCTATGAGACTCATGAGAATGTGTTATGGCAACTAATGTATTAAATATTGGCAGAACAGCTTTAGAAGCGGCACAAGTTGGCCTAAGTGTAACTGGTCACAATATAGCCAATGCTTCCACGCCTGGCTTTTCACGCCAAGAAATCGTACAAACAACAGCACTTTCTCAAAAGTTCGGTTATGGATTTCTTGGTCAGGGTACTGAAGTTACGCAAATAAAAAGAAATTATAGTGAAATACTAGCTAAACAATACAACAGTGCACAAAGTGGTAGTAACGCTACTAATACCTATGCCAATCAAATGTCGCAGATTGACAATATTCTGGCGGATTCTTCTGCTGGTTTATCACCATCATTCCAACAATTTTTTGCCAGTGTACAAGCCTTATCTTCTAATCCTGGCGATGCTGCAACAAGACAAGCGATGCTTTCTTCTGCACAAACTTTGGTGAATCGCTTTGCAGATATTGGTAATCGATTGAATGAATTACGCAGTGGTGTGAATTTACAATTAACATCTTATACAACACAAGTGACTTCTTATGCTTCACAAATTGCACAATTAAATGACACCATCAGTAAGTCATTAGCAGCAGATCCGTTGAATCCACCAAATGACATGATGGATCAGCGTGATTTAATCATCACGAATCTTAATAAAATAGTCAAAACTGAAGTGCAAGCACAGAACGATGGTAGCTACAATGTCTTCATCGGCAATGGTATACCGCTAACAGTTGGTAGCACTGCCTATGGCTTAAAAACGGTTAATTCGAGTGTAAATCCATCACAACTAGAGGTCGCATACGTTAACAATACCACCACAGAGCTTAATGATAAAAGCATCGTTGGCGGTGCTTTAGGCGGCTTGCTACAGTTTAGAAATAATTCACTTGATAGCATTCAAAACCAACTGGGTCAAATTGCAACTGTTTTTGCCTCCACGTTCAATGCACAACACCAAGCTGGATATGACAGCAATGGGGTTGCAGGCACAGCATTGTTTAATGTCCCTGGTCCTCAGGTTTATGGTTATGCAAATAACAGTGGTGGCGCTACACTAACAGCTACCATCACGAGTGCGAGCGCTCTCACTAGCAGTGATTACCGTGTTCAATATGATGGCACTAATTACAATATAACCCGCTTAAGTGATAATACCCTACAGAGTTTCGCCAGCTTGCCACAGACTGTAGACGGCGTCGCTATTAATGGTACATTGGCCTCAGGCGACTCCTTTCTCATTCAGCCTACGCGCAATAGTGCAACGGCATTATCGGTAGCGATTACTGATATTAATAAAATCGCGGCGGCCGATAGTACGGGTGGCAGTGGGAACAATATTAATGCCTTATTACTTGCAGACTTGCAAAATAAAGGAACGATGAACAACAGCAGCATGAGCTATGAGGCTGCTTTTGCACAATTAGTCAGTCAAGTTGGCAACAAAACCAATGAATTAAAAGTTAATGGCAGAGCGGCAGAAGCATTGCTGGCGCAAACTGAAGCAGCACAGCAATCAGTTTCTGGTGTAAATCTGGATGAAGAAGCGGCTAATTTATTGCGTTACCAACAAGCGTATCAAGCCGCTGGCAAGGTGATGCAAATTGCAAGCGCCTTATTTGATACGCTACTTTCCTTAGGTCAATAGGATAACGATTATGCGCATAAGCACCAATACCCTCTATCAGACAGCAATTACTAAGATAAGCACCATTCAAGCAGAGCAGTCAAAACTGCAACAACAAATTGCCAGTGAAAAACGCGTGCTAACCCCATCGGATGATCCTATTGCTGCTTCACGTGCGTTGAGCATATCAAGCTCACAAAGCCAAAATGCACAATTTGCTAAAAATCGTCAGATTGCTAACACCAGCTTAACTGGATTAGACGTCTCACTTGGCAGTATCACAGAGTTACTGGTCACATCACGTACAACGTTGGTAGGCAATGCAGGCACACTGAGTGCAAACGAAAAATCCATACTTTCAACGAACTTAAAAGCTTCGCTACAGACCTTAATTGGTTTTGCCAATACCAAAGATGCTACTGGCAATTATATGTATGCCGGATATCAAAGTGATACTGTTCCATTTACTGCAACGGCAACGGGTGCAACCTATAATGGCGATAGTAATCAACAGCAGTTACAGGTTGATTCACAACGTAAAATGGTCGTTAATGTGCCTGGTGACAGTGTATTTCAAGCTGGGGGCAATGATGTATTCAGCATTTACAGTGACTTAATCACCATATTGGATAATCCTGCCTCGACCGATACCGACGTAACCAACGGAGTTGCTACTGCTTTGGCGAACATGGATACTGCAATCAGCAACGTGTCAAACATCAGATCATCTATAGGTACACGATTAAATGAGATTGATGCCCTGAATGACTCAGGCTCGAGCCGAGAATTGCAATATGCGCAAGCCTTATCCGAATTAGTTGATTTAGACTATGCGCAGGCTATTTCAGATTTATCACAAAGAAAAGTTGTATTAGAAGCTGCTCAACAGTCTTTTATACAAATTACAGGATTGTCTTTGTTTAACTATATCCGCTAGTAGTTTCTAACGATTATTAAATTCATCAAAAATAGATAGATTCTAGTATGTTGTTATCATTCCATCATTTATCATTTTGGATAATGTGACAAAGACACATGAATATAAACACAAATGACAGACCAATTCGCCCTCTGTGGCTGAGGATGTTGATTTTTTGTTTATTTCTTACTACCAGTTCTTTGCTTGCGGGTTATCTAGCAATAAAACTTCAGTTCCCATCGCTTTACAATGTAAATGCTAGCTTTGCAGAATATGCGATACCTTTTCCTTTTTACTGGGGATTTATGCATATACCTTTCATGCTAATTTATGGTATCCCCTTGCTGCTTTCACACAGAACAAAGCTACGTTATGTCAATTATTTTAGGCTTTTTTGTGTGGCGTCCTTTTTGACCTTGCTATTGACAGTCAACCTTAAAATTCCCTTTTTGTTGTTTCCTACTATTGATGCAATAACAGCATTGATTTGCAGCTTAATCCTGCTTCCCCCAAATAAGGAAGACAATCCTAAATTAATTACACTGTTAAAGCTTTCTGCTGTAAGCATTTTGATACTACTGGGTTATTTCGCTTACGACAATTGGGTGCATCGAACACCAAACATTACCAAACGCCTGTATGCAAATGGCATTTTCGAACTGCAATCGATTGAGGTGCAAAATGATTACCATAAACAACTATCGTTTTTAGTTGATCTAAATAAAGTGCTTCCAGAGCATCAGATATGCCAAGCAGCACAGTTGATGGTCAATGAAATCATGCATGATTACCCGTTTGACCAAACTTATAATCAGCTGATTAAAATCCGTTTTAACCCCAAAGCAGATAAACAAACAGACTTGCCCTATCCACTCGGAGAGTTAAGTCTAAATAAAGAAGACAGCAAGCCAGAGGGGCATTTTGCCTGCTACGCAGCTTATAAATATTAAATTTTATGTTGAGGTAAAGAACTGTTAAATAGATTGGCAGTCTATCATTTTTCGTGGAATATTGAATCTGAGTTCATTACTAAAGCAACATGTCACCCATTTTGAGTCAAAATAGCCGAAAACCAATATCAAGTCATGCTATGCAGGCATTAAATAACTTGATACTAAAATCTAAAAAACACTTTGCTTCATATAAAGTATCAGACATTCTAGAAAATCAAACGCACGCTTGGGAATTACTGTTGCAAGCGGTCACCTCGGAAAATCCAGAGCTGAGGCAGCTTGCAAAAGTAGTTAATCATGAGCTGCAGATTGCCCCAAAATTAATAACTGCGGTGAATAACTATATAGAACAAGTTCACCAAAATAATAAAAGTGCGCAATTTATTCAGCAAAGCCAAATTTATCTAAAGCTTTTTGCAACGCATCTATACGATGTAGCGCCCAATAATGACACATACAGAGAGGCATCTAGTCTTTTTTTGGCAAGTGTGAATAAAAATGACTATACGTTTTGTGTGAATATGATTAGAAGCTTTTTTCCCTATTGGCAACAACTATATGAGGCTTCACCACTTGAAAAATCATTAAATATGAGCAATGTCGATGAACACACGACAGAATTGACACATTTATGGAAGGATATTGATGGCGCATTTATAACGACAATAGAAGAAGCATTGATATCTCACTATCAACAGGCGATTAAAAAAATAAATATCAATGAAGAGGAAATTAAACTTAGAACGAAAATGGTTAAAGTGATTTTACTGCTTCAAAGAAAATACGATAAAACATCCTCTGGATATCGAACAAACATCGCACATATTGAAAGCGCTTTCACAAATCAGGATTTATTGCGTTACTTTTTATCCGTTAGCCGTGAGTTTTATCATGTTTGGAAAAATTCAGTTCTAAAGAAGACTAACTGATAATCATACAAACTAGTCAAGATTGCTATGTGTTGATCAACTAAATTTTATCTTTACTCAACTACCTCAGGCGTGACAATTTCTTGCATATAAAGAAGCCCATCCTGAGCAATTTTTTTCATTGGTGTGAGCATACCAGACAAAGCCAGTGCTAATACCAAGAAACCAATAGACAAGGTTAATGGGAAGCCAATACCAAATAAATTAAGCTGAGGCGCCGTCCTAGTTAAGATACCCAACGCCATATTCGTCACTAATAGCGCAGTCACAGCAGGTAGTGCCAGCAATACGCCTGTGCTAAATATAGTTTCACCCCACATGGCAATTTTTTCTGGATTAATCGTTGCGCCTTCCGTAGCAATTGGCATAGTTACAAAGCTATTCACCAGCGCACTTATCATCATTAAATGTCCATCAAGACTCAGAAATATGAGCATTAGCAAGATGGATAAAAATTGGCTAGTGGCTGTATTTTGACCTTGTGTCTGTGGGTCAAAAAAAGTTGCAAAACCAAGCCCCATTGTCATGGCGATAAGTTGTCCAGCAATCCCAACGGCAGCAAAAACCAGCCTGATACTAAATCCCATCGCTAGCCCGATAATTAACTGCTGTACTAAAATGAGTAAACCTTGCAGTGAGAAAATCTCAAACGATGGGATTTCTGGCAAGGTAGGGATAATGACGAGTGTGATAACTAGGCCAAACCCTAGTTTGATGCGCATTGGGATAGCGCGGTCACTGAGTATTGGCGCGGTTGCAATCACACCTAACACCCTGGTTAATGGCCAGAGCAAGCTGATAATCCAACTATTAATTAGCTCAGTGCTGATGGTAATCATAGCAAACAGATCTATTTAGTTTGCCATGGCTGGAATGCTGGTAAATACCATATGCATATAATCGACTAGCGTTGTTAACATCCAAGGACCGACAATGAGCAAAACCAGAAATACGCCAATAAGCTTGGGAATAAATGACAATGTGGCTTCATTAATTTGTGTCGCCGCTTGAAATATACTTACCAATAGGCCGATTAACAAGACAGTGCCGAGCATAGGCCCTGCGACCAACAACGTGATTTCCATTGCATTTCTGCCTAAATCCATTACACCTTCAGGAGTCATTTTATATTTCCCTATTTAGCGATTTTGTTTAAAAGAAACTTTGTACCAAAGAACCCATAATCAACTGCCACCCATCGACCAGTACGAATAGCATTAACTTAAATGGCAGCGAGACAATTGCGGGCGAAACCATCATCATCCCCATCGCCATCAGCACACTGGCCACAACCATATCAATAATCAAGAATGGAATAAAAATCGCAAAACCAATTTGAAATGCTGTTTTCAGTTCACTCGTCATATAGGCAGGTACTAATACACGCAAGGGCACATCTTCTGGACCATTGATACCGTCTATTTGCGCCATTTTTGCAAATAAGGCCAAATCACCTTCTCTGGTTTGCTTCAACATAAAGGTTTTGAGTGGTGCAGCACCCTTATCCAATGCTTCTTGCATGGTAATTTGATTCTCTGAAAGCGGTTGATAAGCATCGACATAGATTTTGTCTAATACTGGACTCATCACGAACATCGTAAGAAAAAGTGCCAATCCAATCATTACTTGATTTGGCGGTGCAGACTGTGTGCCAATAGCTTGCCTTAATAGTGACAACACAATAATGATACGGGTAAATCCGGTCATCATGAGCAATGCTGCAGGCAAGAACGTGAGCGATGTTAGTAGAATCAATGTTTGCAGACTTAGTGTGAAGTCTTGTCCGCCACCTGCGGAAGGCACACTATTAATGAGAGGCAAACTATTCTCTGCTAGGCCAGAAAGTGGTATTAGCATCATGCTTAAGAACGTGCAAATGATGATACTGTATTTATTGCTTTTCATGATTGCCTAACCTCTAGTTTTCTTTACTTTTGGATTGAATGTTCTGCGCAGATCTTTTAAGCCAAGCCGAAAATGGTTTCACGATTGGATTGCTAAATGCCGGATGTACCGTTTTATTTGTCTGTTCTTGTTTTTGTTGCTGTGCGATCACCTCAGCAGTCTGATCTGAGCCGATCTCCAAGTTGGCAATTGAACTTACTTGTCCTTGTGCAACACCGACCACTAACCAGCGGTTAGCTACCTCAAGCACTACAACTCGCTCTCTTGAGCCGACACTTACACCACCCACCATCTTAATCGCTGAGTTCTGACTCATGCCATTTGGTAAATAACGTTTAACAACCCAGCTGAGCAACGCCATGACAGCCAACACCACCGCTAATCCCAGCGCCATTTTTAGTATATTGCCTGTGGATGACACCGCAGCAGCCTCATTGGCAGCATAGGTGTATGGTTGATAGATAAGAACTATTAGGCCTGTTAGTAATGTACGCATATTCACCTTAATTCATTGGCTATTTATTGATTTTACGAATTCGCTCTGCTGGGGTAATAATGTCAGTCAAACGAATACCAAATTTATCATTCACCACAACCACTTCACCTTGGGCAATTAAGCAGCCGTTTACCAACACATCCATTGGCTCACCTGCCATGCCATCCAGTTCAACAACAGAACCCTGCGCTAATTGCAATAGGTTTTTAATCGCAATTTTTGTTCGTCCTAGCTCTACTGTTAGCTGTACCGGTATATCTAAAATAAAGTCGATATCGTTCTCTGTATTGGTTTCGATATTTTTACCGCTTAACTCAGTAAAGACTTGTGCCTCGGCTTTGCTTGCAGCTACTGCATTCTCTGAAGCAGACTGTTCAGCCATTGCGTCACCCCAGTCAGCTTCACCACCAGCTTCAGCTGCAGCTTGTTCCGCCATTGCATCACCCCAATCTACATCACCTTCTGTCGCGGCTTGTTCCGTCGTGTTGTCTACGACTTCCTCATTATCAGTCGCCATTGTTTTCTCCTTTAATATATTCAGTTGCATTTGATCTCAATAGCTTTTGTACACGTAATGCATACTGACTATTGAATACCCCATACTTACAGCGCATGACCGGAATGTTGTCTACCACAGCATCTATCTCTTCACTGATTGAGAGTGGAATAACATCACCTACTTTAAGATCCAGCACTTCATGTAACGTTAATTTCTGTTTTGCCAAATCCGCTACAATTTCCACTTCTGCTGCTTGAATTTGCTGTGTCATCAAGCGCACCCAACGTTTATCCACTCCTAGCACTTCGCCTTGTAAACTGGATGTTAATAAATCCTTGAGAGGCTCTAGCATTGAGTATGGGAAGCAGAAGTGCATATCGCCACCCATCTCACCAAGCTCAACATTAAATGTGATGGCGACGACAATCTCATTGGGTGTCGCAATATTGGCAAATTGTGTATTCATTTCTGAGCGAATATACTCAAACTCGACTGGATAAACAGGCTCCCACGATTTAGCGTAGTTCTCACATAGAATATCAACGACACGCAGAATAATTCTGAGCTCGGTTTGCGTAAACTCACGCCCTTCCACACGTGTATGGAAACGACCATCACCACCAAACATATTGTCAACCATCAGGAATGCTAGGGAAGGGTCAATGACCATCAGGCCTGTACCACGCAATGGTTTCATATGCACCAAATTAAGGTTCGTTGGCACAACCAAATTGCGGATAAAATCACTATATTTAGAAATACGAACCGGTCCAACAGAGACTTCTACCGAACGTCTGAGAAAATTAAACAAACCTATCCGCAATAAACGCGCAAAGCGTTCGTTGATGACTTCTAATGTGGGCATACGACCACGCACAATACGTTCTTGGGTGGCCAAGTTATAAGGGCGAACCTCAGATGGGTCTACTTCCTCTTTGCTTGCCTCATCTTCATCACCATTGACACCTTTTAACAGTGCGTCAACTTCGTCTTGAGATAAAAAACTATCAGACATAATATCGATTCTTTAAGGCTATTGAATCACAAATGATGTAAAAAACGCTTCTGAAAACTTCAAAGGCTTGCCGCCTTCGCTATAAGGCTCATTGACCTGCTCAGTAATTTCAGCACTTAGTGTCTTTTTGCCATCCATATCAGCAATTTCACTGGGCAATTTACTGGTCAGCACCATTAAAATACGGTTTCTCACTTGTGGCATAAACTTATTTAGCACTTCTGCATCATGCGCATCTGTCGCATTGAGTGTAATGTCCACTTGTAAGTATTTCTCACCTTCTTCTGGGTTTAAATTCACAGTAAAGGTATCCAATTTGACAAAAACTGGCTCTGTAATAGGCGCGGCTTCGTGTGCTTCAGCCTCTGCATGCTCACCATCTTCAGCTGGTTTATCTCCCATCATTAGCCAAGCAGCTACACCGCCACCTATTAATAAGACAGCTACAGCAACGATAATAATAATAAGTTTTTTCTTTGATTTCTTTGGCGCGGCCTCTTCAGCACCTGCCTCTTGAACGATTGGTTGTTCTGCCATTTCATTTCCCTTCATTAGTCATTCAAAGACGAATGACTCATTATCGTCAAACTTTAGGGAAAGAGATGCGTGGAATAAAGCGGTAAAAGATGGCTTATTATCGGTATTTAATTTTCTGCGGACTCAGAGAAATCAAAAGATAGGTTAAAAATACTTGAGGATGCGTGTGCCATCCTCAAATACATCTAACTAAAAACCTAGACTATCCAACAAGTCATCAACTTGCTCTTGGCTTGAAACCACATTAGTAGCCTCAGGATTAATTTGAGGGCCATTGAGTAAGCTATCACTCTCAACAGCAGCCAGAACAGGCTTATTCGGTGCAAAATCAACCAAGGTTCTGACTAATTCTTTTTCAATAGAATGAGCCAACTCGGTGATTTTCTTAATCACCTGCCCTGTCAAATCCTGAAAATCTTGCGCCATCATAATTTCTAGCAGTTGTGCTTTTGTTGCATTGGAATCTTCAACTGCCTGTTTCAAAAATACGAGCGTTGCTTCAGCTGCTTCATTGTACTCAGATTTGAGTGATGGTGTTTTCATCACATCTTTCCATTTAGCTTCTAATGATGCTGCTTTATCAATAATGTTATCTTGTAGCGGATTTGCAATATCAGTGGCATTTAGAACACGATCAGCAGCTTGTTCTGTCATCGTCGCGACATAATTTAAACGGTCTCGAGCATCTGGTATTTCTTGTGCTGCTTTTTCAATCATTTGATCCAGACCAAGCTCACGTAAACTGTCATGCAAGCCTCTGGTCATTTGACCAATTCGATGCAGCATATCATCTTCGTTTGCTTTCACTGCAACCGCACTGTCTAGCTCTGTATTATCCGATATGCTCTGAGTTATTTTCTTCTCATTTTTGCTCATTGTAAGGCCCTTTACTGTCCGAGCTTCTCAAATATTTTTGATAGTTTTTCATCCAATGTTGCAGCTGTAAATGGTTTCACCACATATCCGTTTGCACCTGCTTGGGCTGCAGCGATGATGTTTTCTTTTTTCGCTTCGGCAGTTACCATCAATACAGGTAAAGAAGCCAACGCACTGTCTTTTCGGATATTTTGCAACATGGTCAAGCCATCCATATTGGGCATATTCCAGTCTGATACCACAAAATCGAAATCACCACTCTTAAGCTTATTTAATCCATCTTGACCATCCTCTGCCTCTTCAACATTGGTATAGCCTAGCTCTTTAAGCAGATTTCTCACTATCCTGCGCATCGTTGAAAAATCATCAACCACTAGAAATTTTGTATTAGGGTCTGCCATGCTTTACTCCATTTAAAATTCTGATTTGCATTCAATGCATCATACAAAAAACGCATATAAACTTACTTGTTATCATCTAAATTATCGGCTCAATTGCCAAAAACCTTAATGCAGAATAAACATTAAAAAGTGCTGTTTATTCTTAAACTACACCCTTAATGCTCTTGTACCGCTAGCAGTCAATTGTGCAAACACTGCTTTGGGTAAGTCATT
>JBFIDU010000006.1:0-18639 GCA_041603755.1 Methylophilaceae bacterium | reverse complement strand
CTCATGATTCATTCCTGAAGTTTGAGATGGTTTTAGTATTACATGCAACACTCTTATACAATGACGCAAACACAGATTGATTTGAGGTTTAGTTTACCTATTTAACGCTTATACGATGGCACAATTTCAACACAACAATACCGATATTGAATGGCCTAAACCTGTACACAGAGACCGGGTTTTTACTTTCCGTATTAACCGCAATATCGTATGGACACTACTGATATCCATACTCTTGCATTTGTCTTTACTATGGATTTTTGCCCCTAAACTTTTTTCAATTGGGGCTCCCGTAGAGAAAGCGCCACCACTTGAAATCACTCTTGGGCCACCACAAAAAGAGGAAGTAGCACCAAGCGAAGCCACTTTGCCATCGCCAGAGCCAGTGGAAGAAAAAGTGCCTGAAAAGCAGCAAGCAAAACCAACTAAACCAAAACCGCCAAAACAGATTAAACCAGTAGAAACACCTGTTGAGATTGTGCAGGAATCTACAACAACAGTACCAACGAATGAAACACTGAATAAAACAATACCTAAACCGGCCCCGATAGAGACTTCGCCAGACCCACTACCCGGCGAAGATATGCAGGCTTACATTAAGCGACAACAACAAGCAAAACTGGCTAAGCAAGGACTATCTACGCAGGATGTAGAAGCCGTAATGGCGAGCAATAACCCACAAAGCGCTGGCGACAAACGCGATGCAAAGATTAAAGCAAATTTAGATTTAGAAGGGAAAAATGGCATCTTCGAAATTCGCTATCTTGGTCCTAATCATGCAACCTTTAGCTTTAAGGGTTGGAAAAATAACATCAATACTGCAAGGCTTGAGATTTTTGAGGTTGATGCATCAGATGGAACCGATATAAAACTTGCTGTGATCAGAAAAATGATTGAAATTATCCGCCGCGATTATGATGGCGATTTTAATTGGGAATCGAGACGTTTGGGGCGCGTAATTGAGCTGTCAGCACGGCTACCAGACAATGCGCAATTAGAAGCTTTTTTGATGAAAGAGTTTTTTGGTCCCGGCTCTGCGTTTCAATAATTATGGTACCAGATACTGCTGTAACCAACGCTCCAATACTACAATCACATAAGCTTGCTCGTCTAATGTCAGCCGCTTTCCCTGCGGTATGCCATGCCACTTTTGCAGACAACCGCGACAACAGCAAGCTGTTGCATGTTGTGCAACAAAGACAGGATGCCCTCGCATGGGCGTCTGTTTGCCGTCATTAGTAATAAGGGCCGGCGCTAATCGCTTACTAATAAAATCTTCGGCATGATCAATTATTGTGCTCATGCCCTTTTCGAGCAGATAAGCACGGTCTTTGGCATTCAATCTGAATCCAGCACGGAAAGTAGACTGTTGTAGTGCAATAAAGAGCTGATCAAGATCTCTCATATTGCTATCAATTTGCGTACTATTTAGGTCCTAAAAAATCACGCTTACCAAGCTCAACGCCAAAATGGCGCAAGATGCTGTAAGTGGTTGTCACGTGAAAATAAACATTTGGCTTTACCCAGCGTAATAAATAGTCCAAACCAACAAACTCCCTTTTTGAATCACGCACCATCAGCTCAATATGCCTTGTTTCCGCACCCTCAAATTTTTCTGGCGCTATACTTTCCAAGAACTGGATAGTTTTATCTATTCGCGCTAACAATTCCTCAAAAGTCGTTTCATTGTCTTCGTAGCTTGGCACATCCAAACCAGCCAAACGTGCACCGCCACCTTTACTCATATCCGTTGCGATTTGCACTTGTCGTATTAATGGATACATGTCGGGCGCTAATCGGCCATTTAAAAAGACACTATGGTCTATCTTACGTGCATCAGCATTTCGCTTACCTACTTTGAGGATATGCGCCAAGTTGTTCAAAGCTAATACTAGTGGAGGAATCGTAATCTCATACATAATGACCATTCACTTGATCTCCTACATTATTTAAACAATTTTGCTTTAATGCGCTTAAATGCTTGCGTTAATACATTACCATCTAGTTTGTAATGTTTATGTAACGCTTTTTTAACCTCCCATTTGACTGATAGTCCTTCTGGGAACGTGACTAAATCACCTGTAGCAAAACTGACTGGCACACCCAGCTTACCTTGACCATCAACAGGAGTGACCACACACTCACCTGCAATAATATAAGCAATTTCTTGCTCTGGAAAGTTCCAGTCAAATACTGAAACTTCCTTCTGCCAGGTTGGCCATTTGCTTACGTTTAGCTGATCTAGCTCTTGCTGTGATGCTTTACTAACAGTGATATTGCTCATGTATGTCCTTGTAATAATAAAATAATAGTCCGTTAAGCGACTATTCTAGCTTACTTAATGTAGTTGCTGTAACTCTAGCTCTCTTAGCTTGGGTGCTTTTTTGGCGGTAATGCCAACCACAGCTAATGTCATCAAGCCCCCAAAAATGACTGAGGGGACGATACCCATTATTCGGGCTGTGACCCCTGATTCAAATGCACCCACTTCATTGGATGAACCAATAAAAATACCATTAATCGCAGATACTCTGCCGCGCATTAAATCAGGGGTTGCGAGCTGCATAATCGTGCTACGCAATACAACAGAAACACCATCTAAAGCACCTGCGACAGCCAATATACCCACAGATAACCAAAATGATTTACTCAAAGCAAACGCAATCATACAAATGCCAAACCCAGCGACAGCCGAAAGCAACCATTTTCCTGCATGCAAATTAATTGGATGCTTCGTCAGCCATAAGCCCGTTAAAATTGCACCTGTCGCTGGGGCTGCCCGCAGTATACCCAGGCCTTCTGGCCCTAATTGATAGATATCATGTACAAAAGCAGGCAATAGCGCAACGGCACCACCAAATAGCACGGCAAACATATCGAGCATTTGTGCACCCAATAGAATTTGGTTACCCCAAACAAACCGTAAACCTTCAGCAATACTTTTTAAAACAGGTGGACTTTCTTTTGCTGGTGGCTCATTTACCTTTAAATTAAACAAGGCAATCACGGCACCAATACATAAAACACATGCCAAAGAATAAGCAGCTGTTTTGTTCACAAAACCAACTAGTATCCCGCCAATTGCTGGCCCGACAATCAAACCTATTTGAAAAAATGAACTGCCTACACTTGCGCCTCTGGCAAACGATGCTCTTGGAATAATAATCGCAAACAACGTGTTGTAACTTGGCGAGATAAATGCTCGTGCTAGACCAGTTAGCGCAATCGCTCCATATATCCATATTGTGATATTGCCACCAAGGAATCCTCTGGCAACAGCTGCTAAGGTCAATGCACCAAAACCTAATAGTCCTGCTGCCAACATACCAAATGAACGCCTTGAGTAGTAATGATCAACGGCATGCCCTGCAAACAATGCACTAGAAAAATAGGGGATAACTTCAGCCAAGCCGATTAAACCTAGAGCTAGCGGATCATGCGTCACCTCATAAATATGCCATCCCGCCACAACAGCCATGATTTGGTATGCCAACACCATTTGCACTCGAAAAGCGAGTAGTTTGGTAAATGCAAACTGATGATTGCTGAATAATTGATGAATAGAAAGCTGCATGGCCGAGATTATAGAGACAAATAGTTTCGCCGAGTGTAACGAATTGTGATTGTGTAAAATACAAATGTTAGCACTGTGAATAAAGCAGTCTTTATGCCTTGCATATCGATGAGCCGTCATTGACCTAGTGTGACTCTGCTGATATAGATTAGGCGTGCTAACCCTCACAATAACTAAATGAGCTAAAACCAATTGCGTTTATATTTAATCTTGTGCTGTTTATTATTTACAAGCTGCCAGTTCACAGCGCAACAACGCACGCCCAAAACGATGCAACTTTACGTGACAGTGGATTGGGAAGGTCAATCGCTCCTTGATGAAAATATCATCGCCATGCAGCAATTTCGACAAAAGTTTCCGCATATTCCCATCTTGCAACTTATTAATCCAGCATATTTTGTGAAGAGCCATGGCAATGAGAAACGGCTGACAAAAATCATTCAGTCTACATTCCTACCAGCAGATACTCAGGGCTTGCATGTACACCCATGGAAATCGTTAATGCAATATTGCGGCATTCAATATCAACATCAGTTCTCCTTTGCAGACATCGATGAAAACTGCAAAACTGGAGACTGTGGTTACACGGTGAGTTTGGAGTTTGCCTATACTGAAGCGGAGCTTACCAGACTGATTGGCTGTAGCAATCAAATTTTGGTTGAAAATGGCTTTCATCGTCCAGTCCATTTTCGTGCTGGTGGTTGGCAGCTCGGACCAAAACTCATTGCAGCATTAGAAGCCAACAATTTTATTTGGGATAGCTCAATTATTGATGCCAACTTGTTGACCACTCGCTGGCACGAGCAAAGCGGTATTGTGCAAATGTTAAAACAATTACATCCTGACGCTACGCCTTTAGACCAACCATATGCGCTCACTAAGACCATAGTCGAATATCCAAACAACGCAGCGTTGGCTGATTACACAACGAGTAAGCAAATACTTACTTTATTTAAAAAGCTTATTGCAGCTAATAAAAAAGTCATGGTGTTAGGCTTCCATCAAGAAACTGCTTCCGATTTTCTCATTCATTTAGAGAAGGCAATACCGCAAATGGAAGCAATTGCCGAAGCTAACAATATCCAACTAAAATGGCTAAGTAAGTAATCACTCTATTCCAAGTAAAATTAATGACCGCTGATTTATTTAACACACATCAAGAACCAATAGTGATTGCTGAAGGCGCAGCATATTTGCGAGGCTTTGCTTTATCAAGAGCCGTAACTATATGTCAGCTGTTGGATACACATTTTAAATCCCATCCACCACAACAGATGATGACGCCCATGGGACATAAAATGTCTGTTCGCACCACAAGCTTTGGTCAGCTTGGTTGGGTGGGCACCAAAAATGGCTACGGGTATGCCAAGGCAGATCCGATTACTCAGAAGCCCTATCCTGCGATGCCAACTATATTGTTGACGCTTGCTAGTGATGCCGCAGCTACAGCTGGTTATCGCAATTTTGTACCAGACACTTGCTTGGTTAACGTCTACGAAATTGGGTGCAAAATGGGCTTGCATCAAGATAAAGATGAACAAGATTTTAGCCAACCCATCGTTTCTGTTTCACTTGGATTACCTGTTACCTTTCAATTTGGTGGGCTATCACGCTCTAACCCGACAATAAAAATCCCATTAGTTCACGGCGATGTTGTGGTATGGGGAGGGGCAAGCAGGCGGTGCTTTCATGGTGTATTACCACTGAAAGCTGGTATACACCCAATACTTGGACAGCGACGAATCAACTTAACTTTTCGTAAAGCAGGTAAAATGTGATTTTTAATTTTTCTATATTCAATGCATGCTTGTTAATTTGGCAGAGGCCATTACCCTATTAAAGCAAGGTGAGATTGTCGCGATCCCCACAGAGACTGTTTACGGACTGGCGGCCGATGCGCGAAATGAGCGTGCAATCAAAAAAATATATTCCACCAAAGAGAGGCCAGCAAGCAATCCACTGATTGTTCATATCGCCAGCAGCGAACAAGTATTAGATTGGGCCGCAGAGTTTTCACCTTTAGCAAAGAAGCTTGCAGATGCTTTTTGGCCGGGCCCGTTGACGTTGGTACTGCCTGCTAAAGAAAATGTATCAATAATAGTTCGCGCAGGTGAACCAACTGTCGCGCTGCGAGTGCCAGCACACCCTGTCGCACGTGAATTACTATTACAAAGCAAACTGGGTCTTGCCGCACCATCGGCGAATAAATATACCCAATTAAGCCCAACGACTGCACAGCATGTATTAAAAAGTCTGGGGGAAAATATCGCAGTAATGGATGGTGGAGCCTGCAAAGTGGGTATCGAATCAACCATCGTTAGTGTGCTTGATAATCAATGGCAAATACTCCGATTAGGCATGATTTCAGCAAGTGAACTGGAAGCTGTAGCAGGAATACCCGCGCTTGAAAATCAAACTAGCTTACCCAAAGCACCAGGCCAGCATCGCTTACATTACTCGCCAAAAACACCTGTTAGACTGTTTGAATCTCGTAGTGCATTATTCGCTTTTGCAAAAACTCAACAAAATTGTGCTCTCTTATTATTAAACGACGCAGATTTCACCACTCATAAGACCTATTACTTGTCTGACAACCCAATCATAGCCGCCGAAAAGTTATATGAAACACTTCACCAGATGGATGCTCTGAATGTCTCGTCATTGCTCGTTGAGTTACCACCAAATAATGAACAGTGGCTTGCGATACGAGACCGCTTGCAAAGAGCATCAGAAAAACTTAACTAAAACTGCTTGAAATCAAAGACAAAAGAGAGTACTTTTGATAGTACTCAGTCGTGTACTTGGAGTACCTGATGGATAATAAGTACGGTTTAGGAAGCGCAAAAGTTGCTAATGTGCATCATGAAGCACATCATAAAGATTCACCAGCGTTACATCCTGTAAAATGCAAGCATTGTGATCACCATGATTTAAGTTTCAGCCCTACCATGCAGGATCATATGTGTAATGGGTGTGGTGAATGGCAAAATGATGTGCCACAGGGCTATTCAACCGGTCGCAGTAGCGATTATTAGAACTGGCTATTGCACGCTAGTTTAATTTCTTCCACACACTTAATCCCAGCCAATGCAGCAGGATGGTCAGCCTGCATCGATAAAGCTTGCTGGTAGTATCGTTTAGCCTGTAAATTTTTACCTAACTTCTCTGCAGCCAATCCTGCATAATAATAAGCTTCCACTGAATCACTTTCCTTCTCTGTCCACTCATTAGCAATACTTTCAAGCGCTTGCCATTGTTGATATTTGAAAGGTAATACTACTCGCATAAAAAACGGCCTTTTATCTTCTGGCGCGTCCCAAAAGGGTAGCTCATCCGTTTCCATTGAAGTCAGATCAGGCTGGTTCAACAGCGCTTTAACCCACTTAACGGGTATATTGTAGTAGTAGGCATGCTTGCCAGGACTTTTAAAAGTGCTGATTCCTAACAGCTTGCCATTGGTATCGAATACAGGGCTACCACTCGCCCCCATCACAAAAGAGGCATCGGTACGAATAATCACGCTATCCTCAAAAGGGTAGAGTGCTTTTATTTTTCCTTCCGTATATTGCGGTTTTGGCGGTCCACCAGGGAAGCCAATAGAGAAAACATCTTGCTCGTATTGTAAATGTTCAGAGTCACCCAACTCAACGGGCGTAAATTCAGCAAATTGAAATCGCAAAATACATAAATCATGCTTCCAATCCGCTTTTAGTGCGACAGGCACTAAGCCATCACCAAATTTAGTGACCTTTACGCCAATGCTGTTCGCTAACACATGGCAGTTGGTCGCTACTAAATCCTTGCCAATCGCTACGCCACTGCCAACACCATGCCCCCCATTTTTAGTGGCTACATGCACCTTGACCACTGAAGACTTGAGTCGATAGCTCATTTCATTGCGCGTCTCAGCCAAAATATATTGATGCATCAGCATCAGCAATACAAACACCAGTGTTTTATGCATCATTAAACACACCTCTCCTTTTGGATTAGCCAACTGATGTACGTTAATTCATGTTATGTAAAGTGTAAAGTGACAAATGTTACAAATCAAATAGAGTAACAAAAACGAATAATTTATAATTTTTTAGTCGATTAGGGATGAAACAGACATTAAAGCCTTGTAGAATAGAGGTTTGTCCATTCAAAACTTTAAGAGCAGGAATCATGTTAATCAAATCTGAGGTTGTTGACTTAAACACACCAACGGGTGTTATGCGCACTTATATTCATCGCCCAGCTCATGATAAAAAAGTACCAGCGATTCTATTCTATTCTGAGATATTCCATCAAACAGGCCCCATTGAGCGGGCAGCCAGAATGATGGCTGGTCAAGGTTATGCTGTTCTTGTTTCAGAAGTATTCCATGAACTAAACCCGATAGGGACTGTACTAGGCTATGACGACGCAGGCCGAGATAAAGGTAATGCTGACAAAGCAGCCAAAGATGTACAAGGATATGATACGGATAATCGCGCAATGATTGATTATTTAAAAACACAAGATTGGTATGATGGTAATCTTGGCGCAATGGGCTTCTGTATTGGTGGGCATTTGGCATTCCGTGCTGCATTACAGCCAGAAGTAAAAGCGACTGCTTGCTTTTATGCAACGGACTTACATACCAACACGATTCCTAACAAACCTAATCAACATAGCATGGATCGCCTCAGTGAGATTAAAGGCGAATTAATGATGATATGGGGTAAGCAAGACAATCATATCCCTACCCAAGGCCGCCAATTGGTTTACCAAAAGTTAACGGACGCGAATTTAAGCTTCTCTTGGCATGAATTCAACGGTCAACATGCATTTATGCGTGATGAGGGTGAACGGTATGATCCACAACTTGCAATGACTGGCTATCAGCTAGCAATACAAATGTTTTGTAACACCCTAAAGTAGTAAATTTTAGTAGCACCCTAGCAAGCTTACGCCAAAAGCAAGAGCTTAATTATTAATTTAAATTATCAATTTAAAGAAAGTATTGAAAATGACCACAAAGAACGCTGATATTGGCCTGATTGGCCTTGCCGTCATGGGGCAAAACCTCGTGTTGAATATGGCTGACCATGGCTACAACGTAGCAGTCTACAACCGTAGTACGGACAAAATGAAAGACTTCATTGAGTACTGCAAAAAAAATGAACCATCACATGATCGTGTTATTGGCCATGCTGACTTAGCAACGTTTGTACTCAGCATAAAACGTCCTCGTAAAATTGTATTATTAGTGAAAGCTGGTACAGCAACTGACTTAACTATTAACGCACTGCTTCCATTTTTGGAAAAAGGCGACATTATCATTGATGGCGGTAATGCATTATGGACAGATACAATCCGCCGTGAAAAAGAATTAAGAGCAAAAGACATTGAATTTATTGGTTCTGGTGTATCTGGCGGTGAGACAGGCGCGCGCTTTGGACCATCTTTAATGCCATCTGGTACACGTCAAGCTTGGGCTTCACTTGAGCCAATCTGGACTGATATTGCAGCTAAGGTAGATCCTGTAACGGGTCAACCGTTAGAAGGTGGAAAACCTGGCAAACCAGTTGAAGGTGGATTCTCATGTGCTGAATACATCGGACCTGATGGTGCTGGCCATTACGTAAAAATGGTACACAATGGTATTGAGTACATTGACATGCAATTGATTTGTGAAGCTTATTGGCTCATGAAAAACTTGCTTGGCATGCGTTCAGATGAAATCGGTAAAGTATTTGCTGAGTGGAATAAGGGCGAGTTATCAAGCTTCTTGATTGAAATTACAGCAGACATTTTGCAACAAAAAGATCCAATGTCTAAAGAGTTCCTCGTAGACATGATTTTGGATACTGCTGGTCAAAAGGGCACTGGTCAATGGACGGCAGCAAACGCACTTGAGTTAGGCGCACCAGCAAACGCAATTGCGGCGGCTGTTTATGCACGTGCATTATCAAGCGTTAAAGAAGAACGTGTTGCGGCAAGCAAAATTCTTAAAGGTCCAGAAATTAATACCATCAAAGACCCTAAAGAAAGAGCAAGCACAATCGAAGCAATCAAAAATGCACTGTACTGCTCTAAAATTTGTGCATATGCGCAAGGTTTCCAACTTATTGATAAGGCGCAAGTGGCTTACAACTGGAAGCTTAACTTTGGTGAAATCGCTCAAATTTGGCGTGGCGGTTGTATCATCCGTGCAAGATTCTTGCAAAAAATTACAGATGCATATCAACTGAATTCTCGCTTGAAAAACTTGATGCTAGATCCATATTTCACAGATGAAATGAATAAGGGTCAAGAAGGCTGGCGTAAAGTAATTGCACTTGCTGTCACAAATGGCATTCCAGCACAAGGCTTTGCTGCAGCATTAGCTTACTATGATGGCTACCGTAGTGCAGATTTACCTGCTAACTTGTTACAAGCACAACGCGACTACTTTGGTGCTCACACGTATGAGCGTAAGGACAAACCACGTGGTGAATTCTTCCATCTGGATTGGCCAGAACCAAGCAGACCACAGATTGCGATTGATTAATCTGTAACTGTTTCTTTAACCAATGAGAGAGGGTGACAAACGTCATCCTCTTTTTTTATCATATTTAACTTAGCTAATTATGATAATGTCACTTCAGGAATGGGTGTTAAACGCAGTCGCAACTGGCTTCGATGAATCGATTGAAAATTTTTGATTTTTCCAAATCCAGCACGCGCGCTTCTTTTGTTTTATCTGATTTGTTCGATTTGATTACAGCGCTAGTATCCTGATGAGATACTTTGCTAAGATCTGTTTTTCTAATGGCAGTTTTCATGATGCTATTTTTTCCTTTTGGGAGTTAAAATCACTAAAATTTTGTTTTAGTACCGTGATTGAGTGCAATCTAACAAATTAGTTCAACCTTGTTAATGCTTTTGTTGAATAACCCATGTTAAATACAGGTTTTTTTGTAAATAATTATTATCTGTTGCACAATGGAGACAAGTATTCTTAGTGCGAGGTGTTATCTTTGAATTTATTTAAAACTGCACTTTGCTTGATTACAGGTTAACAATCGCAATATGAGTGCTTAATAAGCCGCTAGTTAGCAAAAAAGCTTTATACTTATTAACCTTTTACAATAGATTGCGCGATAGTTTAGTGGAAAACCAATATATCTTTTCTGTAAGTGTGAAAACAGCTTATTTACAAGAACAATCGAATGAAGAAGAGAATCGCTTTGCTTTTGCCTATACGGTAACCATTACCAACGTCGGCACAATTGCAGCACAATTAATTAGTCGGCACTGGATTATTACCGATGCTGATGGCAATACCAATGAAGTCCGTGGCTTAGGGGTTGTCGGTGCGCAACCTATATTACAGCCCAATGAATCCTACGAATATACAAGTGGAACCGTTATCAACACCCGGGCAGGTTCGATGCATGGCAGCTACCAGATAGTTGCGGTTGATGGCACGCAATTTGAAGCAGAGATTGCACCATTTACACTTGCAGCACCAAGAATATTACATTAATAGAAGACATGATAAAAATAACCAAGCCATTATTGTGTATATGTTTTTTAGTACTCATCAGTGCTTGTTCAAAACAAGCAGTTAAACCTGATTTAACAGAGCCTTGCCAATGTCCTCCAAGTAAACAAGTTGAACCAAAACCACTCCCTCCTGTACAACTACCGCAGCAAGATAAAAGTACGCTGCCACCTCAAGAAAAGTCAGTTTTGCCTGAAAAATCTACATTGCCATATGCTGCGCTAGCACTTGCTGATTGGAAAGACCTTGATGGCTTACTCAAAGATAATTTGACTGATGCTTGGCCTGCATGGCTGCAAAGCTGTACGACACTTATTAAAAGACCAGTCTGGTCCTCAGCCTGCGAAGCTGCTATCGCACTACAAAATCCTAATAACGCCGCAATTATTGAATACCTTTCAAACTACTTTAATGTTTATCAGGCGCAAAATGAGGATGGCTCAACAGAAGGTATGATTACTGGTTACTATCAGCCACTGCTAAAAGGTAGCCGTACCAAATCGAATAAATACCCTTATCCTCTCTATAAAGAACCAGAGGATCTAATCACGGTTGAGTTAGCAGATATTTATCCTGATCTTAAATACAAACGTATTCGCGGTAAGTTGGAAGGTAAGAAGCTGGTTCCTTATGCTACGAGGGCAGAGATTGAGTCCGATCCGTCACCTTTGGCAGGTAAAGAACTATTTTGGATAGATGACATCATTGATGTCTTCTTTTTGCATATCCAAGGCTCTGGCGTCGTCCAGCTAGAAAATGGTGAACAAGTTCAAGTTGGCTATGTAAACCAAAATGGTTACCCTTACCAATCGATAGGCCGTTTATTGGTTGAGCGTGGTGAATTAACACTCGATAAAGCATCAATGAAGGGGATTAAAAACTGGGCACGTTCGCATCTAGACCAACTTGAGGAGTTACTCAACAGCAACCCAAGTTATGTGTTTTTTAGAGAACTGCCTGCAGGGCTACCAGGTCCTTTAGGCGCATTAGGCGTGCCCATTACAGCAGAGCGCAGTGTCGCCATTGACCCTAAATATATCCCATTGGGCGCGCCTATTTTTCTATCAACAACAGCACCTAATAGTAGTAAACCATTAAAACGCTTGATGATCGCGCAAGATACTGGAGGCGCAATCAAAGGCGGTGTGCGTGCTGATTTCTTCTGGGGTGCTGGTGATGCAGCGGGTGCCAAGGCAGGTGCCATGAAACAACAAGGTAAAATCTGGGTGCTGTTGCCTCAAGGTTTTGTGCTGCCAGAATAATCTTTTATTTATTCGAATGGGATAATGAGCAGCTGAATCAGTTAGTTGGTACTTACCTTCGATTCGTTTTACAGGCGTTAGAGCAATATTTTACTTCCTCCCAAACTTTTGCCCATTTTCTCCGCCAATTAAACTCACGCTGACAAACAATACATGTTTTACTGGGAAAATCACGCTTTTTCCTCATCGCTGCCATAAATTAATTTGGTAATTTATACTGAGATGAGCCATATGCACGTGTAATTTCAATTGTACGTAATTGCAAATGTTTACAGGATTTTGCTCGCACGCGTTTACGCCAAAGCTTATAACTACCAAAAGTGAGCCATTGCTTCATTAATTTTTTTAGCGCGTTTTCATCCAAACCATAACGTTGTTGAATCACATCAAAAGTGGTCTTATCTTCCCAAGCCATTTCAATAATTCTTGATTTATCGTGTTCAATGAGCGCCCAATCAATCGGTAATTTGCTGGTTTTTTGCATATTGTTACTCTTATTCAATTAAGCAAATTAGTCATGATTGTTTGAACTTAGTTCATCTATTAGCGCCCAAAAATAATTCATCTAATACACCTGCGCAACAAATAAAAGCAATGCTAGCCTCGCACTACAATAAAAACATATTTCTAATAAATTTCATAAGATTTATTCACGACGATGCTTAGTGCTCAATGGCTAGCTTTAGTGGGCGGACTATTGTTGGAAATAAGTTTTACTTGAATAATGATATAACGTTCATCTTTCACCAGCGCTATGATTTTATTTTAGGCTATTACTTGGGCCATTGGTTTTACATTTATTCCACTTCTATTTAAAAAAATCGTTAACTACATTTCCGATTTAAAACCCCAATGCATGCTTCATTACATAGAAAATGTGCGTTTGCTCTTGCACACCCACAAATAAATGTGACATTGGTCCACCTGCAAAAATTGCCACATCTTCGCCGGCATGGGTGGCTGACTTTAATGGAATATTGGCTTCTTGTCGGAAATTTGGACGTAAGGTATCAACAACCTCCAAATCTGCCGCGCGGCCAGGATTTATGCTGATATTTTCTTCTTCCAACTCATGTCCATCATTCTCGTCAGCATGGTAACCTACACCGCTTACATAGTTTAATGTGGTGTATGGCTTTCCATCGACCGCTTTGCTCGTACTCTCTTCACCTGGCGAAATGACTTTGCCTAAAATTGGATTGCCGCGTACTGGATAACCAGCAATGTTAAATGTATGGCTATGATCTGCGGTCACTATGACTAAAGTATTGTTTAAATCAACTTTTGCTAACGCAGTTTTTACCGCATTTGACAGCGAGACAGTTTCACCCAAAGCGCGATAGGCGTTCCCACCGTGGTGTGCATGATCAATCCGACCAGCTTCAACCATTAAAAAATAGCCCTTTTTATTCTTAGCCAAAATATCAATCGCTTTACTGGTCATTTCACTCAAAGATGGCTCATTGCTTATCTCGGTATTGGTTCTATCATGCTCATATTGCATATGCGACGGTTCAAACAATCCTAGCAGACGCTCAGTTTTCATTGCATCTAATGCATCAAATTGCGTTTTATTCCAGACATATTGCCCATTAAATTTCTGTTGATATTCTCTAATTAAATTGCGCCCATCCGTGCGCTCCCCCTTTTTATCAGCATACTCAGGATCGGTCATCGTATTAGGCATAAATTTAGTGCGGCCCCCGCCTAGCGCCACTTCAAGCCCATTACCAATGCCACCATATCCAAAATGATCAATCAGTTGTGCCGCAATATCTTTTACTTGTGTATCTTCTGGCAGTTGCGCATTGCTTTCCCAATCTCGATTTGAACTATGTGCATAAGTGGCTGCAGGTGTGGCATGTGTCAATCTTGCTGTAGATACTATACCTGTTGATAGTCCTTTTAATTCCGCGCGCTCTAGTATTGTGGTTAAATGTGCTGCTTTTAATTTATTTATATCTTTTTCACCACGCATAATACTTTGCGATACAGACAACAAACTATCGTTAGTTTTAACGCCAGTTACCATTGCCGTCATAGTTGGTGCAGAATCAGGGGTTTGCTGGTTTGCGGAATAAGTTTTAGATAGCGCCAAATAGGGTAGCTTTTCGAAAGCGAGCTGATTACCCTCGCCATCAATCCCTTTTTGTTGCCCCTCATAAATACGCGCTGCTGTAATAGTTGAAATACCCATACCATCACCTACAAACAAAATTACATTTTTTGCCTGCCTGTTATTTGGTTGTATGTGTTGAGCGGCTATTAAAGCCGCTTCACCTTTGTTAACCCAAGTCGATGCATCTTCTGTATGCCCAACAGTTGCAGTTAATATGCCAACAAAAACAGCACTGACCCGCAGTGCTAAACATATTTCTTTAAATAAAAAGCTCATATATTACTCAATACGATATTGAAAAGTGTTTTTAACATCTGGTACGTTGACTGCTCTGCCATCGACGATGCGCGGAGTATACCTAAAACTTTTTGTAGCCTCTAATGATGACCTAATAAAATAGGGGTGACAACCGTCAATTACCTCAGTATTTTCTACACGACCTTTAGTATTGACGGTATAACGCACAGTGCAGCTACATCTTCTCCCTTTAAGCCGTTACATTATTTCTTCCCTTTGTCTTTTGGATATATGTAATAGTCAAATAAGCATTAATACATATTACTAATTTTCAACCTCTGTTAAAACAATGCTATCCTCGCACAGCTTATAATACTTTTCTAATAACTTTCATAAGATTTATTCACAACGATGACTAGTGCTCAATGGTTTGCTTTAGTGGGCGGGCTTTTGCTGGTGATGGGTTTTACCAAAACCATCATACAGCGCTCACCTGTCACTTCCTCTATGATTTACCTTGCTGTAGGACTGCTCGTAGGGCCAACGGTTTTAAATTTGTTCCATTTCAACCCGCTTAAACAATCAGCGCTACTAGAAATATTAACGGAAGTTGTTGTCCTTATTTCCTTATTCTCAGCTGGGGTAAAAATGCCGACACCGTTTAAGTTTAACCGCTGGCAAAACCCTATATTATTGGCATCGGTTTCAATGGCGATTACTGTGCTCCTTGTTGCAGCATTTGCACACTACTATTTAGGACTTCCTATTGGGGCATGTATTTTACTTGGCGCTATTTTGGCACCGACAGATCCTGTATTAGCGACTGATGTACAAACACGTCATCATGGCGATAATGACAGTCTTCGCTTTACACTCACCAGCGAGGCCGGCATGAATGACGGCAGCGCCTTTCCATTTGTAATGTTAGGCTTAGCCTTATTAGGCTTACATCAAGTGGGCGATCATGGTGTTGATTGGCTGCTCATTGATGTATTATGGGCGACAGTAGCTGGAATCGCCATTGGCGTTGCAAGCGGTATTGCGTTAGCACACATTAGTTGGAAGTTACGCAGACCACCTTATGCACACACCTTATTTGACGACTTTCTTGGTCTAGGTTTAATCGGCTTTGTCTATGGTGTGTCAGTGTTGCTGCATACATGGGGATTTTTAGCTGTATTTTTTGCTGCTGTTGCTTTACGCCAAACTGAATCAAAGCTGGCAAAACTTGCACATATCAATATCCATGAAACTGAATCACAGCCCATAGAAGAACCTACTGTCAGTGAAAGCTCACTTATTTTCAAAGAGCATCTAGAGCGGTTATCAGAACTTATGTTGATATTGCTGATCGGCGGCACATTATTCATGAACTCCTGGAGCTGGCATGCAGTTGCTGTCGCAATGTTCTTATTTATCGTTGCGCGTCCTGTGAGTGTCCTCATCGCATTAATAGGTACCAAAACAAGTTGGAGAATTAGAGGTTTAGCTGGCTGGTTTGGGGTTAGAGGTATAGGCTCTTTATATTATTTGATGTATGCCATTCAACATGGACTGCCTGAAAAGCTAGCATTGCAACTGATACAAATCACACTAATTGTCGTTACCTTATCTATCCTGTTACATGGCATTACTGTTAAACCATTAATGCATCGTTTTTGGCGGCAAGAGAGGCATTGATATCCAATACATCATCTATATTGATTAATGAATTGTGCCAGTTAACGTATTAGTACCGGTGCTTGTCATCAAAAACGATAAGGTTGCGTTTATACTTTTAATTCAATAATAAAAGGTGATGATCATGCGTTTAAAAAAACAAGGCATTGTAATACTTACCATCCTCTCTACGTTACTATCTACCAGCATGGCTTGGTCGGAAGGTAAGCTAAAAGAACGCATCGAAGATTTTAAAACATCACGTCAAAATAATAATAGTGCGTTAACCGCTGGCGACTACACTTTCAGCCTAAGCAGACCCAACCACAATAGACAGTACATGGTGCACATACCAAAAAGCTATAACCCTAACCAACCAGCACCACTTGTGCTATCGCTACATGGCGGTGGTGGCAACATGGAATATCAAGCCACAGATAAATACTATCATCTTGTTTCTAAATCTGAAGAAGCAAGGTTTATCGCTGTGTTCCCCAATGGTTATAGTCGGTTCCGCAGTGGAAAGCTGGCCACATGGAACGCAGGTATATGTTGTGGAAAGGCGAGAGATGAAAACATTGATGATGTAAGCGTTATCAAAGCAGTCGTTGCCGATATAAAAACACGTGTGAATATTGATAGCAATCGTATCTATGCGAACGGCATGTCGAATGGTGGCATGATGTCATATCGTTTGGCTTGCGAACTAACGGATACCTTTGCAGCGATTGCATCTGTTGCTGGTACTGATGGCACACAAAGTTGCAAGCCTAGCCGGCCAATTTCTATTTTACATATCCATGCGCTGGATGATGACCATGTGCTCTTTAATGGTGGCTCTGGTGTTAAATCAAAAACGCATGCAGATTTTTTGCCTGTGCCAGATACCATCCAAAAATGGGTGCGCATCAATGCCTGCCAACCGACTCCGCAGCGTGTATTAGAGGTGAAAGGAGCTTATTGCGATTTATATGCACAATGCCAAAACAACACACAAGTGAAACTTTGTGTTACCGAAACGGGTGGTCACTCTTGGCCTGGTGGCACCAAAGTTCGCGGTAATGCAGTAGGTTCAACCGCTATCAAAGCAAACGACATTATCTGGCAGTTTTATCAAGATAATCCAAAATCTTCTAATCAATAGTTTGGGCATATTCAATGTTGAATATGCCGTATGGTATATACCGATATAGGTACATCAGTAGATTTTTTATTGACCTTTAGGGCGCACAATACGTCTCATGATAAAGCGTTTCACAAAGAAGAGCTTTATAGATTACAAACTAAATGACTAGGAGAGAAGAAATGAAAACACTATCACTATTAAGCGCATTATTATTAAGTGTATCAATCAATGCATATGCAACACCAGGTGACAGCCAAGCAGCAGTTGGTTCACAAAAAATATATCTTGCCGATGCTTCACAAGCTGATAAAGATGTGAACAACGCATTAAGACTTAAATTTATCAGCAGAAGGGCTGCACAAAACCCAGCTGTAAAAAACAAAGATGCTTATTCTGCAGATGATGATTGGGTAGGTGCAACCTATGTGGATGAGCAAGAAGAAAAAGCAGGTAAAAGATTAAATAGACAGTTCAGAAGCAAAAGACCACACATCAACTATCAGTTTGATTAATGGTTAGTTCAAATTAAAAACGGGCATTTGCCCGTTTTTTTAGCAACTAAATGAATGTTTAGCCTGTCGTATAAATGACCTTAAAGGAGCATTTATGAAACGATATATCGTACTTGTTGGATTTCTAATTAGTGGGTGCGCAGCCCAAAGTCAGTTAGCAAAAATTAATGAGTATACTTGGACAGAATATACTTGTAGCGGAATAAAAAGTTGGAATGATTGCAAGCAAGCTGCACTGAGCGCATGTCCTGAAGGTTTTTATGTTAGGAATGAGCTTGAAAACATCGCGATTCAACGTCGTGTTTTTGAAGCTGCATGTAAAAACCAGGGGTGATTTGAAAAGATCTGGCAAAGCTAGCTTACAGAGTATATAAAACAAAAGCCCGCTATTTCAGCGGGCTTTTGATTTACGTAGCATTAAAAGAGAGTTTAATGGCTAGCGCAAATTGGGCAAGTACATCCAAACTGATGAAACGGCCAGAATGCTTGCACCTGTGTGCTTTTAAAATGCATTATTTGTTCATTACGTACATTGTTACTTCAAAACCAAAACGCATTTCTGTAGCTGCTGGTGTTGTCCACATAATATTTCTCCTTGTGTTAGTTCCGAACTGACTTCATGTCTTGTTCGTATAAT
>JBFIDU010000005.1:0-19546 GCA_041603755.1 Methylophilaceae bacterium | reverse complement strand
GACCACCTGTTTGCCAGCTGCGTGCCTCTTTAACAAGTGTGCTTGCAGTGCCTGCATCACTTTTAAACGATCTGCAGATTTTGGTAGTTTGATTTGCAATTCAAATGCAATCGCGTGTAGCACATCTTCTGGTGCTACACTTGGGTTTGCAAGATAAATACTCTCCACCCTGTCGGGCAACATGGCCTGCAACATGCGGCATAGCATAGTCTTACCGCTGCCCACTTCACCAACGACTTTAACAATACCTTCGCCATTCAAAATAGCATAGGTGATTGCATCTAGTACCGCGCCGCGATTACCACCAGTGAAAAAAACATCAGTATTTGGTGTAATCTTGAATGGCGGCTCTTTTAATCCAAAGTGCTCGTAATACATGAGCGCTATTTCTCTTGCAACTGAATGCGACTATAAAGCGTTGTTCGATTAATACCCAGTAATTTAGCAGCTTGACTCAGGTTGCCATGCGTAATACGCATTGCAGCGTCTACGTAAGCCTTTTCCCATTGCTTTAGAACCTGATCCAAATTGACATTTGCTTGATTTTGCAGGTGCTGTAATGCATAGCTTGATAAATCTCCACTACCAACGATTGGCGCTGCACCATCTACCTCACTTTGTCTGGATAGATCAAACTCAGCATCCAGCTGCATGTCATTGACAGTTTGGCCTGCGTATTTTGCAATCAAGCGAATGATAATATTTCGCAATTCACGTACATTGCCAGGGAAATGATAAGCTAACCAACGCTTTTTAGCCTTCTCATCAAGTTTAAACGGCTTTTGCCCAGTCTCACGTGCATAGAATTCATTAAAATGATCCAGCAAAATCAAACTATCTTCACCAAGATCTCTTAATGGTGGCACTCTAACGGCAAACACACTCAGGCGGTGATACAAATCCGCTCTGAAATTTCCCTCTCTGACTTCTGCGCGTAAATCGCGATTGGTAGCTGCCACTATCCTGGCTTTACTTTTACGAATTTGCGTCTCACCAACACGGGTATATTCCCCATTCTCTAAAACACGCAATAACTTTGCCTGCATTTCTAGAGGAAGCTCACCAATCTCATCAAGAAACAATGTACCTTCGCCAACATCTTCAAAATAACCACTATTGGCAGCACCCGCACCCGTAAAAGCACCTTTTGTATGCCCAAACAAAATAGATTCTGCCAACATGGGAGAAATAGCAGCACAGTTAACGGATAAATAGGGGTGCTTTGAACGCTTACTAAATCGGTGAAAATTACCAGCAACACGTTCTTTACCGCTACCAGATTCGCCTTCAATCAACACAGGAAAAGGTGAGTCTGCAAATTGTCGTATCTGAGTGATCAGTGTTTTCATCGGCAAACTTTCACCGATGATACCGCCGTTTTCTTCCTCCGGCTTCTCCGTTAGCTCAACACTCTGTACTTTTAATGAATTGAGCAATAGCTCTTTTAAGCGATCAGCATCGCAAGGCTTAGGGATAAAATCTAACGCACCCAAGGCTAACGCGTGCTTCACATTGACATCATCACTTTGCCCAGAAAGGACATGGATTTTCATACTAGGGGAATGCGCAAGCAGCTCGCCAATTACCTTAAAACCCTCATCTGGTTTATGCTGCATGGGCGGCAAACCTAAATCTACCAGTGCTAGGGCGGGTGGCTCATCTAGTTGTCGTAATAAGCTTTTTGCTTGCTCTCTTGAATCGGCCACGCACACTTCAAAGTGCTTACTTAATACATAATGCAAGGTATCCGTAATTAATGGATCATCATCAATAATAATCAATACGGGTAGTGAATCTGCCATAAATCATCCTTAGTTATTTTCTTCTTCTTATCGTTGTGAAGAGTACTATAACCTGTATATGACCACGTATCAATAAATGGTGATGAATGCCTGTATAGCTTAGTAAGCGTTAGAGCTTGAAAGCATTTTAATTAGCGTAATTAGATAAGTTAACACTGTTATGTAATATTGGCGTAACGCCGAATAACATTAATAATTGCGCCATATACTAACAAGTACTCGAGCGCATTGATTAAGACTAACTGCAATGCGGAAACTTCTCCAAAAAAACCTAAGATAAGTAAAAAGCTATTGCTAATAATGCCTATTAAAATAATCAATCCAACCAACTGGGTTCGGAGCACAAAAAGATAAACAAGAGCAACAAAACCAAGTCCGAAAAAATTTGGGTCTACATTTTTACTATTCGCAATGCATAACCCTGAATAAAGTAAAATTAGTACGCAAGCACTCAAAAATTGTGTCGGCAATCCTGAGCCATCATGCTCCAATTGCATCGTCAAATAGAAATGTTTGAATAGCGCATTGATTAGTTTCACAGCTTGCCTTTACATAGATTTACCTGATGTAAATACTTACGGCAATAAGTGACTAATATTTAGCTTAGAACTTGAGGGAACCGAGCAATTTTAATTCTTATTGAACATCTTTGTATTACGTGGTCAAATCACAAAGTGCTTTATCGAAAATATTAGTGGCTATTAATTAAACAAACTTAAAGGGAAATAAATGAAAAAAATCTCATATCTAACTGTATTGTTGAGTTTATTAACTCTTACTGGTTGTCACCACTGGCATCATCATGGCCATGGAGATCACTGCCCGCCTGGACAAGCTAAAAAAGGCAACTGTTAGTATTAGACTATCAGCATTGCTGATAGATAAAAGAGGCAGCACTTGAGTTTTTATCTAATCAAAATTGCAATCACCACGGCTCTGGTTGTTGCAATTACTGAAATTGCCAAACGCAGCACTTTCGTGGGCGCACTTGTTGCCTCTGTACCACTGATATCCATACTTGCAATTATCTGGCTTTACATTGAAACAAATAATACAGATAGAATTATTGCGCTTTCCAACAGTATATTTTGGTTAGTGATACCGTCTCTGACCTTGTTTATTTCACTTCCAATATTGCTAAAGCTTGGAGTCCATTTCTATATTAGTCTTGGCATTTCTATCGCCTTGACCATAGCCGCTTACTGGCTAATTATCTTCGTAGCAAATCATTACGGTATAAAGCTGTGAATTTATTTTGGTTACCTTTATCCGATATCCGAATTTACCTAAGCATTGAATATGTGTGCTAACTAGGTTCAATACTTTTAAAATAGATTGACATACCACACCACATAATTGCGCAACTTAAGTAATAAATTCCTAACTCCCTGAGTAATTAATCAAATATCCAAATATCAGGCGCTGAATTATTTTTAATATTTAACTGTTTAAGTAATAGGATAATTATCCTTATAACTTACCCGATAAAAATCGATATAACAAAAAACGATATATGAATAGTTAAATAGTATTTAATTACCTGCAATTAAAAATCTAGAATGGCGATTTTAATATACATTAAAGCAAGCATATGACTTGCTGAACTAGGTGAAATAATGAAAATACGTCATATAGATTTTGATGATAATGCAATTAATAAGGAGCATGAGAGGCTGGGGATACCTCCTGTTGAATATGAAATAACACATGCCACAGAACATCCATTGCTTCGGATTGCAAGTTATCTTGTTTTTATAGTTCTAATAGGTCTTTTTTTGTATTTATCATATCGCTTATTTTTTGGTGGTAATGTAAGGAGTGGTACGGAAATAATTAATGATGCTATTCATGATCGTATTTTTTGGAGTGCCATTTTTGTTGGACTTATAGCACAAATAATTGATGGTGCACTTGGTATGGCTTATGGAATTACCTCAAGCAGCTTCCTACTCGCTGCCGGGGCTTCGCCTGCTTTAGCTAGTGGTGCTACTCACTTAGCTGAAGTTTTTACATCAGGAGTATCTGGTATTTCACACCTCAAGTTGGGTAACGTCAATAAAAAGCTTTTTTTTAGTCTATTAATTCCAGGCGTAATTGGCGGTTTAATTGGTACATACATTTTGGGTAATGTAGATGGAAAAGCTATAAAACCATTTATCAGCCTATATTTACTTATCATGGGCTTATATGTACTAAGTAAAGCCTTTCAACATATTCAGACCAGACGTGAAATCAGTACTATTAAGGTTGCACCTTTAGCACTTTTTGGAGGTTTTATGGATACTACGGGAGGCGGAGGCTGGGGCCCAATTGTGACAACATCTTTAGTTGGATCAGGACATGACCCAAGAACTACAATCGGTTCTGTTAATTTTGCAGAATTCTTCCTAACAGTTACAGTTGCAACCGCACTTTTTTCAATCCTTGACCAAAGTGTATGGACAATTGTTGCAGGGTTAGTTATTGGCGGCCTGTTTGCAGCACCTTTTGCAGCTTATATGACCAAACACCTGAAAACCAAAACATTACTAATACTAGTTGGATTATTAATCAGCCTTATAAGTGCGTTTAATGTATATAAATCATTTATATACGTCTAAATGTCTGTTTCTAAGGCGTACTTTTTACTTGATTTAAGTATTTATTAGACAATATTGGGGTGCTCTAGACGATAAGTCTGGGCACTGGTCTATTTAAGTGTATTTTAACTAAAACCAAGAAAAGGAAGAAAACTAATGGTCTGCTTTAGGGAAAAAGCCGCGGTTTAATTTAGTATTTATAGGAAAACTATCAGCCCTAAACTAGACATCACGCATTTTTAATCTGAGCTTCGAACTGCTTTATTGGCAACGGCTTGCTAAACAGATAACCCTGGAAATGCTTGCAGCCCATGTTTAATAGGCATTGTCGCTGTTCTTCGTTCTCTACCCCTTCGGCAATTACCGATATGCTAAGACCTTGTGCCATGGCGATAATGGTGCGCACAATCGCCGTGTCGTTGTTGTCGGTGACTATATCACGCACGAACGACTGGTCGATCTTGATCTGGCCGAGAGGTAGCCGCTTTAGATATTGCAGGGATGAGTAGCCGGTGCCGAAATCATCCAACGAAAACTGCACGCCGATCTTTTTCAATGCATTCATTTTAACGATAATTTCCTCAATGTCTTCAAGCAACATACTCTCGGTCAGCTCTAACTTGAGCAGTTTCGGCATGATGCCATGGTGCTCCAGAGCAGCTTCCACTTGGGACACAAAATCAGGCTGGCGGAATTGTCGGGCACTAACGTTGACCGCCAAACTCACTTCGCGAAAGAGGGGATTTTTCTGCCATGCCATAATCTGTGTGCAGGCGGTGTCCAACACCCATTTTCCTATGGGTATTATCATTCCCACCTCCTCCGCGACCGGTATAAATTCCATAGGGGGGACTAAGCCTCGTTCGGGGTGTTCCCATCGGATCAGGACTTCTGCACCGATCAGATGGTACTCACTGTCGACCTGCATCTGATAATGTAGCTGGAACTGCTGTAATTGAAGTGCTTTGTGTAGTTCACTCTCCAGCGAAGCACGGGCGTTAACAGATGTCTGCATCTGGGGATCGAAAAAGTGCAGCGCATTGCGTCCAGCTTTCTTGGCTTGGTACATGGCGATATCGGCCTGTTTGAGTAGCTCATTACTCGCCTTGTCTTTGTCGTCGAACAGGGTAGCGCCAATGCTGGCGGTGCTTTTCTGTTCATGAGACCCAAACTGGAAGGGTTGTTTGAGAGCAACTAATATCTTCTCGCCCACGATTTCGGTTTCTGCCGCCGCCTCAAACATCTGTTCACTTAGGTTTTCTAATATCACCACGAACTCATCACCACCTAAGCGAGCCACTGTATCGCCATCTCGAACGCAGCCTTCCAAACGACGCGCGACCAGTTGCAAAAGCTGGTCACCGACTTGGTGCCCACGAGTGTCGTTGAGCGTCTTAAAGTTATCAAGATCAATCAGCAGCAAGGCACCTTTTTGGCTTTTGCGCGAACTGGCCATGATGGCCTGTTGCAAGCGATCCATAAGCAGCCTACGGTTTGGTAGACGGGTGAGTGGGTCGTAAAATGCGAGATAATTGAGCCGCTCCTGATTGTCGATGTGGTTGATTGCGAAGGCTATATTGCCAGCCAGTTCCGTAAGCAACATCATCTCTTTTTCATGGAAGAATTCAATCTCGCTGGCATATAATGAGATCGTACCCGCTACTTCATCTGAAACGATCAACGGCAAAATTACCATTGAGCGGACTCCGGCCTCGGCATACTTTTCACCAAAGACAAGCCTGTGGTCATTAATCGAATCGTTCGACACAATAGGCTTTTTTTCTCTGATCACATGACCAATCATGGTGTTTGATAAATCGCCAAAAGATGACAGTAGGCCTTTCATTTGGGTCGAAACATCCTCATTCTTACCAGAAGATTCAACTAAAAGAACTTTTTTTGTGCTCGGATTCACAATTGCAATGATTGATAAGCTGAACTCACCTTTGTCGACCACTATCTGGCAAGCCTCTTTGAACAGCTCATCGCGATTCTGGACGCGCACAATCAGTGCATTGATTGCACTCAGCACGGATTGAACTCGGCTAAGGTATTTGATTTTGGCTTCTGTCAACTTCCGTTCGGTGATGTCCTGAATCATGCAGAGATGGCGTGGATGAGCTTTATCTTCGACCTGCAAAGGACTGATTGTCATGTCGATCCAAACAGCTTTGCCATCGGGATGAAGATAACGTTTTTCCATGTTGAATCCGTTTATTTTTCCCGAATTCATCAGGGCCATGTTTTCTAAGTCTTCCTGCACGTCATCAGGATGAGTGATTTCCATCCAGTCTGTGCTGATCATCTCTTCAATTGACCTGCCAGCAATCGCAGCAAAGCGAGGGTTAACCTCCCAAATTCGTCCTGTGAGCGAATCGATGAGAGCAATGCCAAGTGGTGCCTGAACAAACATGGTTTTAAAGCGCTCTTTGCTTGACCTAAGCTCCTGCTCTGCTTGTTTACGCTCGCTGATATCGCGGAGGAAGCAGAAATTGAATTCCTGATCCCCAATATGGACGTAATTGGCACTTACTTCGATAGGATACACATGACCATCTTTCCTCACGTGCCGAGTCTCAAGGGTAATACTACCCCGACGTTTCAGGTCTTCGAAGTGTGGCCCCCAAACGCCAGGCTGGTAATCTGGATCCAGGTCGAAAATTCTCATTTCGAGCATTTCGTCGCGGGAATAACCGCGTTCCGCGCAGGCTGCATCGTTGACATAGAGAATATGGCCCTCTCGACTGAGCCAAAAAATGCTGTCACGCGCACTATCCACGCTCAATCGCATCATTCTTAACTCATCATTAAACTGCTTAAGATCAGCTTTGGAATTCATATAATTTCTTGCAGTGGCGTTGAAAAAACATCATAAATGCATAGTGACATGAATCAAATTGAATATCAATTTGAAATTCTGAATCACGAAGCGGTAATTCATTTGATGATATTCCCTGCAGAAACGCTGGCTCTAACGAGCGGCAATTGTTGAGTTTGATAATAAGGATTCTTTTGCAAAATCACATCAAATACATTGTTTTAATCCATGGTGTAATGCAATTTCAACTACTTGCTGGAATCACTAAAATATTTAATTTATCCGCCACCACAATAAAAGCTTCGCAATAGTAATAAATTTAGACCTGAAAAATTAGTAATACAATGTCTACTTAAGGCAGAACGAAGCAGTTTAGGTTGTGTTCTCAACTTCAACATTGTCGATTTAAATGTCCAATTTAATTAATTGAGAGTAATTTTTAGGATATGGTTTTGCATAAATATTTATTTAATGGGGTGGCTGATGGGGCTCGAACCCACGACAACTGGAATCACAATCCAGGGCTCTACCAGCTGAGCTACAGCCACCATAGAGACTTAAATGGCCTGCCCGACAGGAATCGAACCTGTAACCCCCAGCTTAGAAGGCTGGTGCTCTATCCGATTGAGCTACGGGCAGATTTAGTTACACGTGACGACTATATCGCAGTTACGGGCAATGACCAAAAAAACTGGTCGGCGTGGAGAGATTCGAACTCCCGACATCCTGCTCCCAAAGCAGGCGCGCTACCAGGCTACGCTACACGCCGAAGAGGCAGAAATATACTGGAATATGCGCATTTGGTCAAATCAATTATGCTAAAATGCGCGATTATTTATCGTTTTTTACCCATTCCAGCATGTCAGCACAAATAATTAATGGCAAAGCCATCGCCCAAGATCTCCTAGACAATATTAAATCACGCATTGAAAAAAGAATTGCCGCTGGCAAGCGTGCACCTTGTTTAGCTGTTATTCTAATTGGCGCAGATCCAGCTTCCGCAATCTATGTTCGCAATAAACGCTTGGCATGCGAGAAAGTCGGCATTAAGTCTATTTCCCATGATTTGGCCGCCACAACAACAGAAGCAGAGTTGCTATCGCTAATCGCAGAACTCAACAATGATAACGATGTAGATGGCATTTTAATACAATCCCCTCTGCCGGAACACATCAATGAAGATGTGCTGATTGAGCATATAAATGTAAACAAAGATGTCGATGGTTTCCATCCGTACAATATTGGGCGCTTGGCCGTACGCCAGCCAACACTGCGCTCTTGCACGCCATTTGGTGTGATTAAGATGTTACGTGCGAGCAATCTAGATCCTATTGGGTTAGATTCAGTCATTGTGGGCGTTTCAAATCATGTTGGCAGACCTATGGCACTAGAGTTGATGCTTGCTGGAGCGACAATAACAAGCTGCCACCGCCATACAAAAGATTTAGAAAGCAAAGTCAGACAAGCTGACTTACTTGTAGTAGCAGCTGGCAAAGCGGGTTTGATTAAAGGTGAATGGATTAAACCAGGTGCAATTGTGATTGATATTGGTATCAACCGCTTAGCTGATGGTTCACTAAGTGGTGACGTCGACTTTAACACAGCAAAAGAACGGGCGAGCTATATTACACCAGTCCCTGGGGGTGTTGGCCCAATGACAGTGGCAACGTTGATGGAAAATACACTATTAGCGCTTGAACTTAACGAAACAAAAAATTAGCTTACCGTCCTATTTGGTACGAATTGTTTTGCATATAGCCTGTAATCGGTGTAAACTCGCGCGGTTAAAGTTGTAAGATTTGTTTTTTTAAGTAGTTTTTTGGACGAGAAATGGCAAAAAAACCGGAAATAAATTTCACTCCTTATGAGGCAAAGCCTGATGAAGAGTACATGAACAAAAATCAACTAAAGCACTTTCGTAACATATTAGAAAAGTGGAAAGCTGAGTTGAGCAGCGATATTGATCGTACAGTCCACCACATGCAAGATGATGTTGCAACATTTGCCGACCCTAACGATCGCGCTAGTCAGGAGTCTGATATGGCACTTGAATTACGCAATCGTGATCGTGAGCGCAAATTGATCAAGAAAATCGAAGGTACTTTACGCAATATAGATGCGGAAGATTATGGTTACTGTGAAGGCTGCGGTGTAGAAATTGGCCTGAAACGCCTAGAAGCGCGTCCAACAGCAACACTTTGCATCGACTGTAAAACACTAGATGAAATGCGTGAAAAACAAGTAGCTAAATAAATTTAGCTACTTGTTTTCGGTGTAGACTAACCTTTAGGTTATGTCGGAACCAAAAGCAGCCATAAAAACTAATGCCCTCTTGGTACAAGCAAAATCAAAAAGCCCGCAAATGCGGGCTTTTTGCTTAACTACACATTACACTTACTCTTCAGTTTTTGCTTCTTCTGCAGGCGCTGGTTGATCAATCAAAGCTTTCATGCTCAAACGCACTTTACCTTTGCTGTCAATCTCAACTACTTTTACTTTGACAATATCGCCTTCTTTTACAAAGTCACTAACTGAGTTCACACGTTGATGTGCAATTTGAGAAATGTGTACCAAGCCATCCTTACCAGGCAATAGCGAAACCACTGCGCCAAAGTCTAGTAATTTAACAACTGGTCCTTCGTAAATTTGACCAACTTCAACATCTGCTGTGATTGCTTCAATACGGCGCTTGGCTTCTTCACCTTCTTCAGCACTCGTACATGCAATTTTCACAGTACCATCTTCATCAATATCAATATTGGTATTGGTTTCTTTCGTAAGTGCTTGGATAACTGCACCGCCCTTACCAATTACATCTCTGATTTTGTCTGGGTTAATTTTCAAAGTAATAATGCGCGGCGCGAACTGTGACATTTCAGTATTTGCATTCTCTAAAGCCTCTTGCATAATACCTAAAATATGTTCACGTCCTTCTTTTGCTTGGGCTAATGCCGCTTGCATAATTTGCGTGGTAATACCCGTAATTTTGATATCCATTTGTAAAGCAGTTACACCATTTTTTGTGCCAGCTACTTTAAAATCCATATCGCCCAAATGATCTTCATCACCCAAGATATCAGTCAAAACAGCAACACGATTACCTTCTTTAATTAAACCCATCGCAATGCCAGCCACAGGCGCTTTCATTGGCACCCCAGCGTCCATCAATGCTAGACATCCACCGCAGACAGAGGCCATTGAGCTTGAGCCATTTGATTCTGTAATTTCTGACACCACCCGCATTGTGTAATCAAACTCTTCCTTAGATGGTAAAGCTGCAACTAACGCACGCTTTGCCAAACGTCCATGACCAATTTCGCGGCGTTTTGGTGTACCTACACGACCAGTTTCACCTGTTGCATAAGGTGGAAAGTTATAATGCAGCATAAAGTTATCGGCATATTCACCTTGCAAAGCATCTACTTTTTGCTCATCACGTCCCGTACCTAATGTTGCTACAACCAACGCTTGTGTTTCACCACGTGTAAATAACGCTGAACCATGTGTACGCGGTAACACACCTGTTCGAATACTGATTGGTCGAACCGTACGTGTATCGCGACCATCAATACGTGGTTCGCCGTTTAAAATTTGGCTACGCACCACTTTCGCTTCTAAATTAAAAAACTCACCTTTAATTTTGTTTGCTTCTGTGGTTGAAGTTTCCTCTGTAATCAGCGCTTCTAATACGCGATTTTTTATCTCTTCTAACTTAGCAGAGCGCTCACCTTTTGCTTTAATTTGGAAAGCCGCATTAACATCTGCCTCTGCTAACTCTGCCACTTTTGCAATTAAAGCGGTATCTGGTTCTGGCTCTGTCCAGTCCCAAGCATCTTTGCCGGCTTCTTCCGCCAATTCATTAATCATTTTAATGACTGGTTGCATTGCTTCGTGGCCAAAGGTTACAGATCCTAACATCACTTCCTCTGAAAGCTCTTTTGCTTCAGATTCAACCATCATGACTGCAGTTTCTGTGGCAGCAATAACTAAATCTAGTTGCGTTTCTTCCATTTCCAATTTCGTTGGATTTAGAATATATTCACCATTGATATATCCAACTCTTGCCGCACCTAAAGGACCATAGAACGGAATTCCTGATAGGGACATCGCTGCCGAAGCACCAATGATGGCAGGTATATCGGCATCAATTTCAGGATCAGAAGATAAAACAGTCGCGACTACTTGAACTTCATTATAGAAAGCTTCTGGGAATAACGGCCGTAGCGGGCGATCAATTAAACGTGATGTCAATGTTTCTTTTTCTGATGGACGACCTTCACGTTTGAAAAAACTACCAGGAATTTTACCTGCAGCGTATGTTTTTTCCATATAGTCAACTGTTAGCGGGAAAAAATCTTGGCCTTCTTTAACTTCACGGCGACTGGTTACATTAACCATCACAACGGTATCGCCATAACTAACAATGACGCTTGCATCTGCTTGGCGAGCAATCTCACCAGTTTCTATCGTTAGCGTATGCGCGCCATATTGAACACTTTTTGATACTTTATTAAACATTACTTTTCCTTTTCAACAGACTGCTATTCACTACCCAATAGCAATCAAACAATAAAAAAAGCCGACGCATATTTTCATGCTATCGGCTTTCTACATAACTATAAAAGCGACATTCGCATTTATAGAAATTACTTACGCAGCCCTAAACGACCAATTAAGTCTTGATAACGGCTAACGTCTTTACCTTTTAAATAATCTAACAAACGTCTACGCTGACTCACTAATGCTAGTAAACCACGACGTGAGTGATTGTCTTTTTTGTTTGTTTTAAAATGCTCAGTCAAATACGTAATACGATTAGTCAAAAGTGCCACTTGTACTTCTGGACTAGCTGTATCGTTTGCTGAACGTTGATATTCTTTAATGATTTTTGCGGTGTCTTGCGCTGTAACTGCCATCTTTTTTCCTTTAGTTAGCGTCAATACAAACATAGCTTTGCAACCTATTCACAAAACCAACGCTTGTATTCAAATTTACATAAGCCATGCATTATAGTCATAAAACCTAAAAACACCAAATTTTTTACACTTAAGCTTCTGTTTTTATTTTGTTTTCAATTTATCTTTTTTAATTTAACTGGTGTGCTAAACACATTGTCTTATCTATGGCATTATTTTGTTTTGGCATTCTAGATTGACACATATATTATGGTCTTTTACGTCTTATTGATTAATTCGCTTATTGTCGCTGCGACTGTCGTTGTGCATTACGAATTTCTTTATCGAATTACTTTATTGATCCCCAAAATGGAAATCAAACACCGTTATCGAATCGTATTTGGTGTGCTTGGCGCCCTGCTTGCGCATGTTGTTGAGGTTTGGATATTTGCAGCAGCCTTTTATTATATGCATCATCATGAAGGCTGGGGATCGTTAACAGGCAAGTTCGACGGTAGCATCATGGATTGCGTCTATTTTTCATTTACCGTTTTTAGTACTGTTGGTTTTGGTGATATTGAACCTACAGGTAATCTACGCTTTTTGACGGGTATTGAGTCACTAACAGGTCTTGTGCTCATTACTTGGTCGGCATCATTTTTATACTTTGAAATGCAAAGACACTGGAAGCAGACATAATATGACCACAAATCAATCTGACCCACGCATTTTTTTTGCTGCGGAGAGAACTTTACTTGCTTGGTTAAGGACTGGTTTAACTATTATCGGCCTAGGCTTTATTATCTCCCGTTTTGGCTTATTCATCCAATTATTAGTCTTACAACCGCAACTAACCACGCCTCATGCGAATGCAATGATCTCTACATTATTAGGCATTAGCTTTGTTTTGGTGGGCTCAATATTAATAGCTATTGCAGCTATTCAGCATAAACGGTTTGTAAAGACACTAACGGATGATCAATTACCGAATACCTACGTCAACAAACTTGCCTATTTGTTGGCTATGATTATCGCCAGTCTGGGTATTTTATTAGCAATTTATCTATGGATTGCTTAAGAAAAATTATCTGAAAATGTTACAGGTTAACTAAACGTTTAGGGCCTATTTTGCCATCCTGCATACGCATCCCTAGCCCAATAAATGCGCCACTTTCTTCATAAATACGCAAGCTGCCATCCGGTATCTGACCTGGCGCCCAAATCGCTTGTCCTTGTCTAAAGAAATAAGCAGCTTCGGTGCTAATATCCACTTTAGGTAGCACATTGATTGCAGAATCAACTGGCAGCAGCAGCTGATCTCGCAGCTCTGTAGACATTGCTTCTAACTGATCAATACGCAATGCATCTTGAATGTTATATCCTGCTGTTTCTGTTCTGCGCAAACCAGTCAAATGCGCATCGCAACCCAATGTTGAACCGATGTCTTCAGCTAATGTACGAATATAGGTTCCTTTGCTGCATCGTACATTAATCACGGCATCACTGCCATCAAGGGAGATAACCGTAATGTCTTGAATCGTCACTTGGCGCGCTTTACGTTCAATTTCTAAGCCTTCTCTAGCATATTTGTAGAGTGCTTTTCCCTCATGTTTTAAAGCAGAGTGCATCGGTGGAATTTGACTAATATTGCCAATGAATTGCTTGCAAGCCTGTTCAAATTGTTGCTGACTAACATTCACAGGATTTGTAGTGATAATATCGCCCTCTGCATCACCTGTCGTGGTTTTGATTCCTAATTTGATATTAGCAATGTAGGTTTTATCTGCATCTGTAACATATTGCGCGAACTTAGTCGCCTCGCCCAAACAGATTGGTAAAAGACCTGTTGCAAGCGGGTCTAACGTGCCAGTATGTCCCGCTTTACTGGCTTGGAAGAGCCATTTAACTTTTTGTAATGCTTGGTTTGAAGAGTAGCCAAGTGGCTTATCTAACAACAGAACGCCATGAATATTTCTTTTAATACGCTTGAACTGCAATGCTTTTAGTCTTGATTATCTTCTGAGTTATTTGGACTGTCCGCTAACGCCTCATCAATCAGCTTTGTCATTTTCATGCCATAGTCTGCTGATGCATCATACTCAAAATGTAACTGTGGAACCGTACGCAGCAACATACGCTTTGCAACTTGTGATCGTAAAAAACCTGCAGACTTTTCTAACCCCGCTTGCAGTTCAGGTGTTCCTTCTGCTGCGCTGTAAAAAACTTTAGCATGCGCCATATCACCTGTGACTTCCACCTCTGTGATAGTAACCATGCCAATTCGCGGGTCTTTAACTTCGAACTGCAATAAATCCGCTAGTTCACGGCGCATTTGTTCCGCTATACGGTTTGATCTTGAAAACGCTTTAGCCAATATAATTACCCAATGCGCTTAGAGTGTACGTGCAATTTGTTGGACTTCATATACTTCTAACATATCACCCACTTCAAGATCGTTATAACCTTTAATTGACAAACCACATTCAAAGTTATTCTTCACTTCTTTAACGTCATCTTTGAAGCGCTTCAATGAGTCTAATTCACCTGTATGGATAATGACATTATCACGCAGTACACGTATTTTAGAATCAATTGTGATACGTCCATCACGTACATAACAGCCAGCTACAGCACCAATTTTTGATATACGGAACACTTCACGCACTTCTACACTGCCAATGATGCTTTCTCTTTGCTCAGGTGCCAGCATGCCACCCAATGCTGCTTTTATTTCATCAACAGCTTCATAAATAATATTGTAATAACGGACATCAACATCATTCGCTTCAATTAGTTTACGCGCGCCTGCATCCGCACGGACATTAAAGCCGATTAACAATGCATTTGAAGCAACAGCCAAGTTAACATCTGACTCGCTAATTGCACCAACACCTGTATGAATGATATTGACTCTAACTTCCTCATTCGCTAATTTAAGTAAGCTGGTTTCCAATGCCTCATTTGAACCTTGAACATCTGATTTAATAATCAAACCCAGGGTTTTCACTTCGCCATCTGCCATTTGGCCCATCATATTTTCAAGTTTAGCCGCCTGTTGTTTTGCAAACTTAACATCACGGAACTTACCTTGACGGAACATCGCGATCTCACGTGCTTTGCGCTCATCATTCAGCACAATCACTTCTTCACCAGATGCAGGTACATCGGACAAACCTAATACCTCAACAGGAATAGATGGTCCCGCTTCTTTGATTTCCGCACCTGTCTCATCTAACATAGCGCGCACACGGCCATAAGTACTGCCTGCAAGCAACATATCACCGCGTTTTAAAGTGCCTGACTGCACTAAGATGGTTGATACGGGACCACGTCCTTTATCCAAACGGCCCTCTACAACCAACCCTTTGGCTGGAATGTTTTTAGCAGCCTTAAGCTCTAAAATTTCAGCCTGTAATAAGACAGCTTCTAATAACTCATCAATACCTTGTCCTGTTTTTGCAGAAACATTGCGGAACATGGTATCACCACCAAAGTCCTCAGGTACCACTTCTTCAGAAACCAACTCCATTTTTACACGCTCAGGGTCAGCTTCGGGTTTATCAATTTTGTTAATGGCTACTACTAATGGCACATTGCCTGCTTTTGCATGATGTATCGCCTCTTTTGTTTGCGGCATCACACCATCATCAGCTGAAACGACCAAAATCACTACATCAGTAGCCTTTGCGCCACGCGCACGCATTGCGGTAAACGCCTCATGGCCGGGTGTATCTAAAAACGTTACCATGCCATTAGGTGTTTCAACATGGTAAGCACCAATATGTTGCGTGATACCACCTGCCTCGCCACCTGCTACTCGACTAGCACGAATATAATCTAATAGAGAAGTCTTTCCATGATCGACATGACCCATCACTGTAACCACTGGTGGACGCGGCTCAAGTACAGCGTCGGCATGATCTGTTTCTTCCAAAAATGTTTCTGGATCGTTATCTGCTGCTGCGGTGGCTTTGTGACCCATTTCCTCAACAACAATAATTGCAGTCTCTTGATCCAATACTTGGTTGATGGTAACCATCATACCCATGCCCATAAAAGTCTTAATGACTTCACTGGCTTTGACTGCCATCTTCTTGGCTAACTCAGAAACAGTAATGGTTTCTGGTACCAATACTTCATGAACCACTGGCTCAGTTGGTGCGGTAAATGCGTGCTCTTCTTCTCTGTTGTCACGTCTCTTGTTTTTACCTTTAGGCGTTCTCCATCCGTTGCCAACTGGTGCCGCACCACGTGTTTTTAATCCACGTTTCCTATTTTCTTTATCATTCCAGTCATTATTGTCACTCTTATTCTTTTTCGAATCTTTACCTGCTGATTTGACCCCATCTTTTCCTGCTGGCTTATGTAAGGTTCCCTCGCTCAAATCTTTGGCTTTTTCTTTAGCCGCGGCTTCTGCTTCTTCCTTACGCCTTTGCTCTTCTTCAGCTCGCCTTCTTTTTAACTCTTCTTTTTTGCGCAAATCCTCTTGTTGGAATGCAATCAACTTAGCATGACGTTCAGCTTCCTGTTCACGAATTGCAATTTGCTCAGGTGTTAAAACCTGTTTTTTACGTTTAACGACAGAGTCATCTTTATCCTGCTTAGCTGTTTCGACCTCATCCTGAACTGGCTCAGCCTTTTCCACAACTTCTGGCTTACTCTCAATCACAGGTTCAGGTGTTTTTTTAGCCTTAGTTTCAACAACTGGCTCATCGACCTTAACTGGCTCTTCTTCAACTGGCTTCGGCGCCTCTTTAATTTCTTCATTACGCATTAAGACACGTTTCTTACGTACTTCCACTTGGATAGTACGGGCACGTCCTTCACTATCAGTTTTCTTGATTTCAGTATTCTGTCTGCGAGTTAACGTAATTTTATTTTTTGGAGCTTGGGCTGCACCATGCTCTTTACGTAAATAATCCAACAATGCTGTCTTATCAGCCTCATCTAACTGATCGTCGACAGCAGATTTATTTACGCCCGCGCTCTTCAATTGCTCCAATAGCAAAGCCGTTGGTAAACCCAACTCTTTAGCGAATTGTAAAACGGTTGATTGTGCCATGTACTGCTCCAGTCTCTACTTTTCTTTTACTACTATTAAATATTATCTTAGGTCATGATTAGCTTAAATCCATGCCTTATTCAAACCAAGGTGCGCGAGCTGTCATAATCAGCGTCTTTGCCCGCTCTTCATCCATATTTGTTAACTCAACTAACTCATCAACTGCAAGTTCTGCCAAATCGTTCATTGTTGAAATCTCATGCGATTTGAGCAAGGCAAATGTTTCTTCATCCATGCCATCCATCTGTTTCAATTGTTCTATCGGATCATCAACCTTTTCTTCTTTGGCAATCGCTTCGGTCAACAAAGCTGCCCTTGCACGCGAACGCAGTTCATTAATGGTATCTTCATCAAACGCTTCAATTTCTGTCATCTCAGCCAATGGGACATAGGCAATTTCTTCCAATGTACTAAAGCCTTCTTGGACTAAAATGTCGGCAACTTCTTCGTCTACATCCAGCTTTTCCATGAACAACTGACTCACACTTGCATATTCATCTTGGTTTTTCTTCTCTGCTTCTTCTTCTGTCAGAATATTAAGCGTCCAACCTGTCAACTCTGAAGCAAGCCGCACATTTTGGCCGCTACGGCCAATCGCCAGTGCCAACTGCTCTTCATCAACAACCACATCCATACTATGCGTATCTTCATTAACAACAATGCTAGATACTTCAGCTGGTGCCATTGCATTAATCACAAATTGCGCTGGTTCCATGCTCCATAGCACGATATCAACACGCTCGCCTGCTAACTCACTGGTAACTGCTTGAACGCGTGAACCACGCATACCCACACAGGTGCCCACTGGGTCTAGTCGTTGATCGTTAGCTTTAACAGCAATTTTTGAACGCAGCCCTGGATCACGTGCAGCGGAGCGAATCTCTAACAGACCTTCTTCAATTTCAGGTACTTCTAACTCAAATAAGCGTTTTAAAAAATCAGGCGAAACACGCGATAAAATTAACTGTGGGCCACGGCCGCCTCTCTCTATTCGAGACAGGTTGGCTCTTACTCTGTCACCTACTCGCAAATTTTCTTTTGGAATCATCGACTCTCTTGGTAACACACACTCAAGACGGCCGACCTCGATAATAGCGTTACCTTTTTCCATCCGCTTAATAACACCTGTAACCAAGGTTTCGTTACGTGCTAAAAAGTCTTCTAAAATCTGCTCACGTTCTGCCTCGCGCACTTTTTGCAAAATGACTTGTTTAGCTGCTTGTGCGCCAATACGGCCAAATTCGATAGACTCTAAAGGCTCTTCATAATAATCACCGATTTGTCGACCCTTTGCACGCTCATCCTCTTCATCAAATTGATAATCTGAACTTTCTAGCAAATCATATTCAACATATTGCCATCTTCTGTAAGTTTTATACGCCCCTGTTTCACGATCAATCGAAACGCGAATATCGGCATTATCATCATGGTTCTTTTTAGTCGCTGAAGCCAAGGCCAGTTCCAATGCAGTAAATACAATCTCTTTGCTCACGTTTTTCTCGTGTGCCAAAGCATCTACCAATAATAATATATCTCGACTCATCGTCTCTCTCCGACTAAAAAGTAATGACTTAAATTCTATTCACTAAAATGTAGGGCTCAGTCGCGCTTTATCAATATTGTTGAGTGGTAATGCATACATAGCACCATCACACTCTATTTGCACTAACCCATCTTCCAAGCCATATAGAATTCCTAAAAAGTTCTTTCTTGGCTCTTTACCATCCAGCACCAAAGGCACACGTAGCTTTATCTGCGCACGCTCACCTTTGAACCTCATAAAATCTTTTTCTTTTTTCAACACGCGATCCATGCCAGGCGAAGAAACCTCAAGCCTGTCATAATCTATCTCATGTTCTACAGTTAATACATTGCCTAATTGATTACTAACCAATACGCAATCATCAATATTGATACTATCATTAGCATCTATCGGCTCAAGCTTATCGATAAACACGCGTAAAAGCTTACCTCGATTAGCAAGCTCAAGGTCTACCAACTCAAATCCGAGCTGTGTCACTGTTTTCTCAACTAAACTCTGCAAACTCTGCAATGTATTTCCTTCATATTCATCTCCACAAAAGTCGCGGAAATAAAAAAAGGGACTACTGCCCCTAAACAACGCTCAATTATATCAATAAATTCAGTTAATTGAAATGCACCTTGGCAAATTTCACCTAGCAATACGCATATCTAAATACTAAATCAATATTGCACAAACTAAAAAAGCTCCGAATGGAGCTTTTTTATATAAATAAAAGCTTGGCAGTGACCTACTTTCGCATGCGAAGAGCATACTATCATTGGCGCTGGTTCGTTTCACGGCCCTGTTCGAGATGGGAAGGGGTGGGTCCAAACCGCTATTGCCACCAAGCATAAACGGTAATGTT
>JBFIDU010000004.1:0-21495 GCA_041603755.1 Methylophilaceae bacterium | reverse complement strand
CAGGTAATATTCGTGGCTTAATGCCTGCAAGACCTGAAATCTCTCTGCAGTCGATAACCAAGTCTTCAAGTGGCCTTGCACAACAAAAAAGCGCAGCACCTGCCGCTAACTCTTCCTGACTCATTGCGCTCTCTTGATAGTCATCATGCATAACACTGCCTGATATCAGCTTGCCTTTGCATGAACCACATGAACCAAAACGACACCCATAAGGTATGTTGACACCAGCGGCAATGGCTGCTTCTAAAACTGTTTGGCTGGGACGGACTTCAAACGAGTGCCCGCTAGTTTGAATTGTGACTTTTGCCATTTCCACTTTCCTCAGTTTTTATTATTACCGCCATTATCAATGTGGGTGACATTGTCATCAGTTTCTTTGACTTCTTCGTACTCGCCTTCAATCACATCATCATTTGCTGGATGATGGCCTGATCTTCGGTAGCGCCCTTCATATCCAGAACCATCCGTTTGATAACTTCCCTCATGTTGGTCAACTTCTGGTTGTTTAATTGGAATCAGCAGTAATATGGCTGCAATAATATCAGTCAGCACTCCAGGAATCATAAGTAAAATGCCTGCAATAAAATTTCGGGCACTACCCATCATTGTTTTCAGCGGGTTGCCTCCTGCCTGTATACTTTGCATCATTTTGGCAGACATGATTTGCTTTTCACCACGAATTAGTTGTAAGCCAAGATAACCTATCAAGACTAAGTATAATAGCAACCAGATACCATAACGTTCACCAAGAACAATGAGCAGATATATTTCTGAAAAGATAAAACCAAGTACAATAATTGGAAAAAATAAACGCATAAGCTCCTTAATGCTTCAGCTATTTAAATAACAAGGACGAATATTATTAATGCCTAAAGCCGATATTATAGTCGTGTTAACCCATGTGCCAGACCAAATTTGTGCTGAGCGCATTGCAAAAGCAGTAATTAAGTCTAAACTAGCCGCCTGTGTAAATATTGGTAGTGCCTGTCAATCAGTTTATGAATGGGAAAATAAGCTTGAAGTTCAAACAGAAATTCCAATACAGATTAAAACATGTCAACGGTGTTACACAGAATTGGAAGCACTCATTTTAGAAATGCATCCTTACGAACTTCCAGACATCATTACACTCAATGTAGATGGTGGTTTAAACAAGTATTTACAATGGGTAAACGACAAAACTTTACATTAGGACCCCAATGACATCACGTTTTCTAAATTTAGTCATTTTTTTTACGACTCAATTTTTGTTGGTTTTCCAGCTAACATTCAGTCCGCCTATTTTTGCCGCCAACAATACTGGCTTTAATGCTTTTACGGATGACAAAGAGTTTTTACACCCAGATGAAGCGTTTAAGCTGGACATAGTCTCTAAGGATAGCAACACATTAGAAGCCATCTTCACCATCGCACCTGGCTACTATCTGTATAAAGAACGGATTAAGTTTGATATTAAAGAGGCCAGCCAAGGCAGCATTCAATCGGTGAGTCTACCAAATGGCGACATGAAAGACGACCCTAACTTTGGCAGACAAGAAGTCTATCACCATGATTTTGCTGCTTCGATTGTCACCACCAACACGAAAAAGAATATCGAAGTACAAGCCAGATTTCAGGGTTGCAGTGAAAAAGGCCTATGCTATGCACCGCAAATAAAAACCTACACTGTAACTATGCTTGAAACAGGCGCAGCTACACCAAACAATCCTATTGCTAGTGCAGCCAGTTCAAACGAAGATGAAGCAACTAGCTTATTAAAAAGTGGTCAGCTATGGCTGATTGCGGCAGGATTCTTTGGTTTTGGCTTGCTGCTCTCGCTCACTCCTTGCGTTTTACCAATGATTCCAATTCTATCTGGGATTATTGTGGGTGATAAAAAAGCACATCATCATGCAACCAGTCGTTTACATAGCTTTAACCTATCTTTGGCTTATGTATTAGGTATTGCACTGAGTTACACAATAGCTGGCATTGCAGCTGGTTTGTCAGGCCAGTTGTTGAGCAATGCGCTGCAAAGCCCTAGCATGCTCGTAGCGACTGCTTTAATTTTTGTTGTCTTATCGTTCTCAATGTTTGGCTTTTATGAGCTAAGATTACCGCAAGCGATAGAAAATCGCATGGTCAACACAACCAATAAACTGAAGGGTGGTCAATTTCTGGGCGTGTTTGTCATGGGTGTTATTTCTGCTCTCATTGTAAGCCCATGTGTTGCGGCGCCGCTTGCGGGTGCACTTTTGTATATTAGCCAAACCCGAGATGTCGTTCTCGGCGGTGTTGCCTTATTTTCCCTTTCAATAGGAATGGGGGTACCTCTATTACTTATTGGCGCATCCGCTGGTCATGTATTACCTAAAGCTGGCATTTGGATGACAGCTGTACGCAATTTCTTTGGTATTTTGATGCTGGCTGTTGCTATCTATATTATTTCACCGATCATCCCTACCAGTCTGCAAATGATCTTGTGGTCAGCACTCTTGATTATCCCCGCTATCTATTTACATGCACTTGATAATTTACCGCTTGATAGTGCAACAGGTCGCTCACATCCATGGATGCGGTTTTGGAAAGGAATAGGCATTATGCTACTCATCCTCGGAGTAGCTATGCTGATTGGCGCAATATCTGGTGCTCAATCTCCTTTAAAACCACTGTCTGGCTTACGTGTAGCTAACACAGTCCAGAATGAGAGCCATTTGCCATTCATTCGGGTAAAAAACACCGCAGAACTAGATGCCAGGATTGATGGTGCTAAGGGTAAAATTGTGATGCTGGATTTTTACGCTGATTGGTGTACATCCTGTAAAGAAATGGAATTATTCACCTTCAGTGATAAAGGAGTACAGCAAGCCCTAAAAGATGCCATTCTTTTACAAGCTGATGTAACCGCCAACACGCCAGAAGATCTAGCTTTATTGCAACGCTTTAATTTATTTGGCCCACCTGGCATTATATTTTTTAACCGTAATGGACAGGAAATAAAGCCTATCAGAGTGGTTGGATATGAGGATGCAACGAATTTTCTAGCTACCGTCAATCGTGTCAATTCACTAAAACCAGATGAGTGCAACCCTTTGGTTACGTGTTAGGCTTAATTTTAATTATCAGGTCATTTTATGTTAAAAAAACTTCTCTTCCCAATTAGCGCAATCGTCTTATTTATTACAGTAGCAGCCGTCACTTTTTTCTTGGTATCAGGGCAAACCACAGAAAATGATGTAAACAATGCGTCTACTGCAGAATTGTTTGCAATGTCATTGCCAGATGAGAATGGACAGCAACAAGCGATTAGCCAATGGAAAGATAAAATTATTGTATTAAACTTCTGGGCAACTTGGTGTCCTCCATGTCGAGAAGAAATGCCAGAACTTTCCGCTTTAAACACCGAGTGGCATGACAAAAATGTGATCGTGCTTGGTATTGCGCTTGATGAAATTAGTTTAATTAAAGAATTCGATGAAGAAAACAATATTAGCTACCCATTGCTTGCAGCTGAGGAAACTGGCGCAAATCTCGCTTTTAATTTAGGTAATGACAAAAGCGCGCTGCCATTTACGGTCATTATTAAACCAGATGGAACCATTGCCAAAACCTATTTTGGCCGTATTTCTAAGGCGCTTTTAGAAGAAACACTGGTTAAATTAGCCATATAGGAATTCACCATTTTATTCAACTGCTTAAGCGAATACGCATATATAACTTCGCTGAAATGAAGTAAAACTGCTGGACAAAATGGCTTATCTTCGGCAAACTTGCGCAGTATGAATACAACTGAAATCGTTAAAAGTCGATAAAATGAAGGCGCAAAAGTCTGTTTTAGTGCTGCATGGACCTAATTTAAACTTATTGGGTGTACGTGAACCAGAGCATTATGGTCACGCGACATTGGATAGTATTAATAGCCATTTAAGTGCAGTGGCGAATGCGGCAAACGTTCATTTTGAAGCCTATCAAAGTAATGCTGAAGCGGATATTGTTGCCAAAATTCAATCGTTGGCAACGAATAAAATTGATTTTTTGATTATCAATCCAGCCGCATTTACGCACACTTCAGTAGCAATCAGAGATGCTATTTCAGCAGTAAGCATTCCTTTTGTTGAAGTGCATCTTTCGAATGTATATGCGCGAGAGAGTTTTAGGCATCACTCTTATTTCAGCGACATTGCAGTAGGCGTTATCAGCGGCTTGGGGTCAGAAGGCTACGAGGCGGCATTACGCTTTGCTATTAATCAACTACATAAATAATTATAAAATTTGGCTTAATTAGAGGAGTCACCATGGATTTACGTAAATTAAAAAAATTAATTGATTTGGTCGAGGAATCAGGCATCTCTGAATTAGAGTTGACTGAAGGAGAAGAAAAAGTACGTATCAGTCGTGCAACACAAGCGTTTGCAGCGCCACAACCTGTTCAGGTTGCTACTGCTGCGCCAGTTGCACCACAGGTATCAGCACCTGCACCTGATGAATCCCCCGCCCAAATTGAAGGGCACATAGTCGAATCGCCGATGGTTGGCACTTTCTATCGCGCTTCTTCACCAGAATCTAGCTCATTTGTTGAAGTTGGTGACAGAGTTGAAGTTGGCGATACGCTCTGCATTATTGAAGCAATGAAACTTTTGAATGAGATTGAAAGTGACAAAGCAGGCATCGTTAAAAAAATATTAGTGGAAAATGGTCAGCCAGTTGAATATGGCGAAAAACTATTTGTGATCGGTTAATTGTTATGTTTGAAAAAATTCTAATTGCCAATCGAGGTGAAATTGCACTACGCGTGCAACGTGCTTGCCGCGAGCTTGGCATTAAAACCGTTGCGGTTCACTCAGAAGCTGATCGAGAGGCGAAATATGTAAAACTTGCTGATGAGTCAGTTTGTATTGGGCCTGCAGCATCTAATTTAAGTTATTTAAATATTCCAGCAGTCATTAGCGCGGCTGAGGTGACAGATGCACAAGCGATTCATCCTGGTTACGGCTTTTTATCTGAAAACGCAGACTTTGCAGAACGCGTTGAACAAAGTGGTTTTACTTTTATCGGACCAAGGGCAGAAACGATTCGCTTAATGGGTGATAAGGTTTCTGCAAAAGAAGCGATGAAAAAAGCAGGTATCCCTTGTGTGCCTGGCTCTGATGGTGAATTGCCCGAAGACCCAGCGCAAATCATGGCGTTGGCAAAAAAAGTAGGCTATCCAGTCATTATTAAAGCCGCAGGTGGTGGTGGTGGACGTGGTATGCGCGTTGTACACACTGAAGCTGCGCTGATCAATGCTGTCAATATGACCAAAGCCGAGGCGCAGTCTGCTTTTGGTAACCCTATGGTCTACATGGAGAAGTATTTAGAAAATCCAAGACACATAGAAATTCAAGTGTTGGCAGACCAATATGGTAATGCCATTTTCTTAGGTGACCGTGACTGTTCGATGCAGCGCCGCCATCAAAAAATTATTGAAGAAGCACCAGCGCCGCAACTTCCACCAAGAGTTCGTGACAAAATCGGCGAGCGTTGCGCGGAAGCTTGTCGTAAAATTAAATATCGTGGTGCTGGCACATTTGAGTTCCTTTATGAAAATGGCCAATTCTTCTTCATCGAAATGAATACACGTTTACAAGTTGAGCACACAGTGACAGAAATGATTACTGGCTTGGACCTTGTACAACAGCAAATTCATATTGCTGCTGGTGATAAATTGACTTTGCGTCAGAAAGATATTGTATTGAATGGTCATGCCATTGAATGTCGTATTAATGCTGAAGATCCATATAACTTTATTCCCTCACCTGGTACTATTGAGCGTTTCCATATGCCTGGCGGCCCCGGCGTGAGAATTGATACGCATGCTTATGGCGGCTATGTTGTCCCACCTTATTATGACTCCATGATCTGCAAACTGATCACGCACGGTGCAACGCGTGAGCAAGCGATTGCACGTATGCGTATTGCTTTATCAGAAATGTCAGTACAAGGTATTAAAACGAACATTCCACTGCATGCAGATTTAATGGCAGATGCAGCTTTCCACCTAGGTGGCACAAGCATTCATTATCTTGAAGAGAAGTTAGGCATTTCGAGTAAGTAGTGGCGTGGCTGTTACTTAAAATAAAGGCTAATGATGACAATGCCGATTCCATCAGTGACGCACTGATGGAATTAGGCGCACTTTCAGCCAGCATTGAAGATGCTTACGCCGAAACAGGTGCTGAGCAAGCCATATTTGGAGAACCAGGGGACCCTCCTCCTGGTATATGGCAAAATAATATCGTGACTGCAATGCTAGATGAGTCCGCAGATGTGCCAACGATAGTGAATGCACTCAAAGAAGCAACACAAATTACCGAATTTAGTTACGAGACAGAAACCATTGAAGAACAAGATTGGGTACGTGCAACACAGTCCCAATTTGATCCCATTAAAATTAATGACAAGTTGTGGATAGTACCTACTTGGCATAACAGCCCAGACGCAGCTGCGATTAATATTGTATTAGATCCAGGACTTGCATTTGGCACGGGTAGTCATCCCACAACACATTTATGCCTTGAGTGGCTCACGCAACAAACCAACTTAGATACAGTCTTAGATTATGGCTGTGGATCAGGCATTTTAGCTATTGCAGCACAAAAACTCGGCGCAAAAAAAGTTGTTGGCGTTGATATTGATGAACAAGCAGTCATTGCCAGCCGTTTTAATGCAACGCAAAATAATGTGCATATTGATTTCTTTGATGCAAATGCGTTTAGCAATCAAACCTTTGACATTGTCGTCGCCAATATATTATCCAGCGCGCTAATGGTTTTAGCACCTGCACTTGCAAAGTATTGTAAATCTGGCGGTAAAATAGCACTTTCTGGTATTCTGGAAGAGCAAACTCAATCATTGATTGCTCGCTATAGTGAATGGTTTAAAATGGATGCCCCAATACAAAAAGATGCATGGATATTGCTTACTGGCGTTAAGAAATGAAATATATTACTTCCTGCCCAAAGTGTGACACGCACTTTTTAATCAATGACGAACTCATCAAAGCCCACCGAGGCAAAGTGCAATGTGGCAGTTGCGAACATGTATTTAATGCCAAAACGCGCCTGACAGAGGTTGCTGATGAAATCACCAGCGCAGAAGAATACCAAGCAATCGTTGAGGAAACTGAGCAGAATAGCGATATTGAAGAAATCATTATTAGTGCCAGCAATCCTGAACCTAAGGAAACCAGCAGTTCAGCAGATGATTTTCTTGGCGAGTTAAGCCCTTCAGCGAACAAAACTATTGAACAAAAACCTGAACTGGCTATTGATACCACGCCAATTGTCGATGACTTTCTCAATAAAAGTAAATCTAACAAAAAAACAAGCAAGCCATTTTCAAGGGTCTTAGTTGGCATTTTCAGTGTACTGCTGATTATTACGGCGCTCTTTCAGATCATTTATCATTCGCGTATCAAAATTGCAGCTGAGTACCCGCATTTTAAGCCACTTTTGGTACAAGCTTGCCTTCATTTAAACTGTTCGATTGATTTACCTAGAAATTTGGATCTGATTACGATTGGTGACTCAGACATGCAGGAGGATGATAACTATGAATCTGTTATTAATTTTACTAGTTCACTTAAAAATGGCGCCAATTATGCCCAAGCATACCCCAATATCGAACTGACACTAACCGATTTAAATGATCAAATAGCCATAAAAAAATTGTTATTTCCTAAAGACTATGTGGCTAAAGATAGAAAAATTGAAGATGGTATTCCGGCTAATGAAGTCGTACTGATTCATCTGCCTCTGCATGTCCAAGATGCTGAAGTTGCTGGCTATCGAATGCTGCTGCATTACTAATTGACTCATGAAAATCACTAGTAGAGTTTCATCAGTTTACACATGCTGGTTACACCTAGGTTTGTTAATATACAGATAACGAAATATTTATTAATTACTTAGGAGAAATATTATGTGGACAACACCAGCAGCTACAGAAATGCGTTTCGGTTTTGAAGTAACAATGTACGTAATGAACAAATAATATTGTTCATAAGTAAAAAAGGCGCTTGATTAGCGTCTTTTTTATTAGCTATCATCAATGCGTTTTGTTTAGCACTGTATGACTAACCTGTGTAATTGCTTCAATTAATTTATCAATTGCTTGTGTACGCACAAAGCTTTTTCGCCAAGCAATTGCAATCCGTCTGGTGGGTACCGGCTTAGCAAATGGAATCACTTTTAATAATGGGTTGTTATATCTAGCAGCTGTCGCAGTAGCGGGCAACACAGTAATTCCCAAATTTGAAGCAACCATATTACGTATTGTCTCTAGAGAGTTACCTTGCAACACCTCACCTTTACGCGATAACTCTGGGCAAGCTTGCGCTACCTGATTACTAAAACAATGTCCACTGTTCAGTAACAGTACTTTCTCGTCCGATAATTCAGCAGCGTGAATTTTCTTTCTATTAGCCCAATGATGATTGGCAGGCACAACAACGGAGAAATCCTCATCATATAGTGTTTGTGTTTGAATGCCTGGGAGATCGAAAGGTAACGCCACAACAGCTGCATCAATGACACCACTCTTAAGCTGTGTCTCTAAATTGGCTGTTAGGTTCTCTTCAATCTCAAGTGGCATATTAGGAGCACTTAAGCGTAGAATGGGGATAATCTCAGGCAGCAGATAGGGGCCAACAGAATGAATCATCCCAAGCTTGAACATGCCTTCCAATGCATTTGTGCCTAGCTTTGCCATTTCTTTGAGACGCATTGCTTGATCAAGTATGACATTTGCTTGTTGTATGATCTTTTGCCCTATCTCGGTTGGCGTTACCTCACTGCGGCTTCGTTCAAATATAGCAACACCAAGCTCTTCTTCAAGCTTTTTGATGCCTAAGCTAAGCGCTGGTTGGGTCACAAAACATTTTTCGGCAGCACGTCGGAAATTATGTTCTTGCGCAACGGCTACGACAAATTTAAGTTCATTAAGTGTCAATAAAAGTCTCCTGATAACTAATGATTATCATATATTGATTAATTTTATTTATCAACTGCATAAAAACATACAATTATACAAATCAAAATTACTTACCTAGAATGACATTCACCTATTGAACAAATGATAAATGGAGGGTTGGAAATGAAACTCGTTAAAATGTTAGTTGAAACAATCACAGAACTATTGGCTCACTATGCCAATCACTATTAACAACAAACACTAATTGAAAGGAATTTATTATGGAGAATCAATCACCCAAAGCTAGCGGCAAATGCCCAGTCATGCATGGCGGAAATACTGGTAGCAGCAATGCTAACAAAGACTGGTGGCCTAAAACACTAAACTTAGACATATTGCATCAACATGACACGAAAACGAACCCATTTGGAGAGAATTTTAATTACGCAGAAGCATTTAAAAAACTAGATTTAGACGCTGTTAAACAGGATTTACACCAGCTCATGACAGATAGCCAAGAGTGGTGGCCAGCTGATTGGGGTAGCTATGCTGGCCTAATGGTTCGTATGACATGGCATGCGGCAGGCACGTATCGTATCGCAGATGGTCGTGGCGGAGCGGGTACAGGTAATCAACGTTTTGCACCGCTAAACAGCTGGCCAGATAACGTTAATCTTGATAAAGCGCGTCGCTTATTATGGCCAATCAAAAAGAAATACGGCAACAAGCTTTCATGGGCTGACTTAATTGTATTGGCCGGAACGGTAGCTTATGAATCAGTAGGCTTGAAAACATTTGGATTTGCAGGTGGTCGTGCTGATATATGGCAACCAGAAAATGATATCTACTGGGGCTCAGAAAAAGAGTGGTTAGCGCCTAGTGACAACCCAAACAGCCGCTACTCAGGTGAACGTGACCTCGAAAACCCATTAGCTGCTGTCATGATGGGTTTAATTTATGTAAATCCAGAAGGTGTCGATGGCAACCCAGATCCCTTAAAAACAGCTAAAGATGTACGTGAAACATTTGCCCGTATGGCAATGAATGACGAGGAAACTGTCGCGCTAACAGCAGGCGGTCACACGATTGGCAAATGCCATGGTAATGGCGATGCCGCTTTGCTAGGAGAAAGCCCTGAAGGTGCTGATGTACATGAGCAGGGATTTGGCTGGCATAGCAAAAATGGTAAAGGATTCGGTAGCGATACTGTGACGAGTGGGCTTGAAGGTGCTTGGACGACTGAACCAACAAAATGGGACAATGGTTATTTTCATATGTTATTCAACCATGATTGGGAATTGAAAAAGAGCCCAGCAGGCGCATGGCAGTGGGAACCAGTCAATATTAAAGAGGAAGACAAACCTGTAGACTCAGAAAATCCGTCTATTCGTCACAATCCGATTATGACGGATGCTGATATGGCAATGATTAAGGATCCTATTTATAGAAAAATATCAGAGCGCTTTTATAAAGACCCCGCGTATTTTTCTGAAGTATTTGCGCGTGCTTGGTTCAAATTAACCCACCGTGATTTAGGTCCCAAAAGTCGATATTTAGGTCCTGATGTCCCAGAAGAAGATTTGCTTTGGCAAGACCCTGTCCCAAGCGTGGACTACACACTCAGTGATACAGAAATTGAATCCTTAAAATCTAAAATTCTAAATAGCGGTTTAAGCATATCTGAACTCGTTGCAACAGCTTGGGATAGTGCGCGCACTTTCCGCGGTTCAGATTTTCGTGGCGGTGCCAATGGCGCACGTATTCGGTTAGCGCCGCAAATCAGTTGGGAGGGGAATGAGCCCGCAAGATTACAAAAAGTACTGGATGTACTTGAAAGTATCCAAGCAGCTTCAAGCAAAAAAATAAGCATGGCTGATTTAATTGTCCTTGGTGGCACTGCGGCTGTTGAGAAAGCCGCGCATGATGCTGGCATAAAAATCACAGTGCCATTCGCCCCCGGCCGTGGTGATACAACACAAGAGATGACTGATGCTGAGTCTTTTGAACCACTTGAACCAATTCATGATGGTTATCGTAATTGGCTCAAAGGTGATTACGTGGTTGCAGCAGAAGAGCTATTGTTAGACCGTACCCAACTAATGGGTTTAACAGCACCTGAAATGACTGTTTTATTGGGTGGTATGCGGGTTTTAGGTACGAATTATGGCGGTACTAAACATGGTGTTTTTACCGAAAAAGAAGGCGTGTTAAGTAATGACTTTTTTGTTAACCTGACTGATATGGCATATGTTTGGGAGCCTGCTGGCAAAAACCTTTACAATATTCGTCATCGTAAAACAGGTAAGGTGCAGTGGACTGCGACTCGAGTAGATCTTGTGTTTGGATCTAATTCGATACTACGTTCCTACGCTGAAGTGTATGCACAAGATGATGCTAAAGAAAAGTTTGTTAAAGACTTTGTAAAAGCTTGGGTGAAAGTCATGAATGCAGATCGTTTTGACTTAGTTTAGTATTATTAACGCCATACAATCAATGCATGAATAGAGAATACTCGCTTATGCGGGTATTCTTTTATCATGATAATTAAGCCGTTTTAATTTTTTCGTGGGTATGATGCCAGCTGATATACCAAGCCTCAAAGTCATCCACTGGCATCGGCTTAGCCATGAAATAGCCTTGTCCGATATCACATCCCATCTGATTGAGCATCTGCCATGAAGCCTCGTTTTCAACACCTTCTGCAACCACTTTTAGGTTCAAGTTATGGCCTAAGTCAATGGTAGAACGCACAATCGTGGCATCATGCTCATTTTGATCAACTTTCAATACAAATGACTTATCAATTTTCAACTCTTGCACAGGCAACTTTTTCAGATAAGTTAAAGATGAATAACCTGTCCCGTAATCATCGATTGATATTTTTAATCCCATCTCTGCCAATTTGAGTAGCGTTTGCTCGGAACGAACGGGGTCATCCATCACACTACTTTCAGTTATTTCCAAACTAATCGCTTCAGGTCCAACTTTATGTTCGAAAAATAAACGTTTAATGGTATTTGGCAATTCTTGATCAATTAAATCTCTCGTCGAAATATTCACCGCTATTTGCAAAGGAACTCCTTTGTTTTTTAATGCAACATGCGCTTTACATGCATGTTTTAACATCCAATGTGTCATTAATTGAACCACACCGACTTCTTCGGCAAATGGAATAAACTGATCCGGAAAAACCATCCCTCTCTCAGGGTGTTGCCAACGGATAAGCGCTTCTGCTGCATCTACAGTTTTCGTACTAATATTAACTTTAGGTTGCAGAAAAAGTAAAAACTCATTTTCAGCTACTGCTTTCTTCAACTCTGTTGATAGGGTTAAATTAGCTACAGCCTCTTTCTCAAAATTAGCATCATACAAAACGATGCCAGATTTTTTCACTTTTGATACTTGCAATGCTGTTTCTGCATGATTAAGCAAAGCTTCATTATTCTTGCCATGCTCAGGGTAGACGGCAATCCCAACAGACATCCTGATGTCTATCTTTTGACCTTTAACTGTCAATGGTTGATCAAAAATGCTTAGTATGTTTTTAGCTATCAAAAAGCCATCTTCAAGTGTTGCATCGGTTAATAATAAACCATACTCATCTGCTCCTATTCTGGCGACAAGATCCGATGATTTTCTGATTCCGCTTAAAAGTTTCTGCCCAACTATTTTGAGTACCTTATCACCGAAAGGCCTACCTAAAATTTTATTGATCACTTTAAACCGATCAATATTGAAGACTAGCACTACAAAGGTTGCTTGATTATATTGATCTACAGCCTTTTTGACCTCATCTGCAAATGCAATACGGTTTTTTAATCCTGTAACTTCATCCCAAAAAGCCAATCGTGTTACTTTCTTTTCTCTCAAAGCAATTGCTTCTCGCATAGAGTTAAACGATTGACTTAAAACACCAATCTCATCCTGTCGGTTTGTTTTAACCTCAATATTATAATTACCAATTTCAAGCTGCCTAGCCGTATTTGATAATGCCTTTATCGGTGCAGATATATACTTTGACAGCCAAATGGTAGCTATCGAAAAAATAATCAGACCCATAATGATGATTGCAATCAAACTGTTTTTTAAAGAAGCATAACTTGCAGTTGCATCTGTCAGAGACTGCTGTAATACAGCAACAATCAGCTTTTTATTTTTATGCAGGAAAATAGCCGATGTGTCATATAACTCATCCTCAATTTGGATTTCAAATTTCTGATTTTGCTTATCATGTTGATAATTACTTGCAAAGCTACTGACTAGTAACTCTGATTGCTGGCTGCTCAAAGTACTGCCAGCGGCACTCCATTGATCACGCACTGACTTCTGAATAAAAGTAACTTGTAGATTGGTGATTTTTTGTAATTTAATCGCTAAGGCATTATCAATTTTAAAACCCATCACGACCCAGCCAATCACTAAGGGCGCTTTAACGGGAACAGCAACAAGTTGATAAGGAATGCCATTAAAGATTTCAAAATCTAATGCAGTGCTCTCACTATCATAGGTAGCAATTAAATAATTCAACGCATTTCTAGCATCGACTTTTGATAGACTGCCCGACACAATTGTGTCATCGGTTGACTTGGAGTAAAAAATGGCGATATCGGCACCGATGCGGTCTTGGTGATTGTTCAACGCTGAAATAATTGTATGGCTATCATTACTTGCAACAGAAGCTCTAAAACCATAATCAGCTGCTAGTATTTTTGCTCCTTGCTTTAAATTGGCTGTATTCTGTTCAAGAATATTTTTAAAAACACCTTCACCGACTTTTAAATCTCGTTCGGCAGATTTGTTCGCATTCTCATTTATACTGCGTTCGAGAGGAACCAAGCCAATAAGTTGGATACCGATAATAATCGTCACAAAGGTTACAATTATTTGGCTTTGGATGGTTTTAAATTTCATTTGTATTAATGACTCACAACAATTGAAGTGGGATTAATATCAAGTGCAATGGATAATTGCTGGTTATTTGCATCAAGATTCACTTTCTTTTTAGCAGGCATGCCTTCCTTTCTTAAAGCATAATGCCAAACATTAATGGTATGTGTCCCACTAGGTACATTCGTTAATGTTGCCAAACCATCTTGATTACTTTTCGCGAACAATGGTGTATCAACAATATAGACATAGGCCAGCATTCTGTCGTGAATATTACAACCCAACACTACAGTACCAGCTTGATCAAACACAACAGGCGTTGTAGGTACCCCAGAGTACAGTTTTAATTCAAATTTCTTTGCCGGCGAGAAAGAATAGACATGATGTCTAACCTTGTCTTGATTGGGAAAATTAATACTTGTACCCGTTTGAATGACGGTTACGAGTGGATTAAATTGTTTGCCCTTTTGAACAATATCCTGTTGTAATTTCTTGTTAGCATCTTTTCCATTATTACTTTCGATATAGACCACCGCATCACTTAAAGGCTTGCCTTGATCATCGTTCACTTGGATGGTTAAATCGCCAGCGCTCACAAATGTTGAATAAATAATAAATTTGATTAACAGCATAGTGCTGAGTATTTGTCGTTTATGTTGAGTTGTCATCATTTTATTTTGTTACTACGTCCCTTTTCATTGGCGCCAAAATCTTAAGCAGTTCGTTTTTTTCTCTTGTACCTACGTTGTTATGATCCATTGCTTCTCGCATTGCATGCACCATTAACTCAAACTCTGCCATGGTAATTTCCGCATCCGCATGTGAATTTTCCATTGTTTCACCTTCATAAACACAATCGCCACCCGTCTCTAAACATAGAAAATTGGTCAGGCTTTCTTTAAGTAAATCCATCTTCACACCATCGAATGAACGCATTGTTTTCGGGTCTTCCGCTACTCTGTCTAAAGTTTCAGCAGAGATTCGGTATAAAACTTCTTTTCCACCGATCCGCTCATATAGGCTTGGTTTTGCTGCAGGTTGAGAAACACAACTAACAAGCATCATGAGGAGTGATATAAAAAATACTTTCAACATTGTGTTTCTATCCCTAATTAAACGATGATGCTCTTATCATAAATAACTTCTCTCAAAATGCATTGTTAGAACTAAGCAATATATGTACCGCATTTCCATTCATCTCTTGGTTCGTTTATTGCATAACATAGTCGAATACCATTTTTCTAAATTAATGTAGCGATGAGAAAAACATGCAATATATAAAATACGTTGCCTTTTTATGTTTACTTTTGACACCATACGCTTTTGCTGGCGATAGACTTCTTGCCACTGGTGGCGTTAGCCAAATCGAAGGCACAGGTGGCGGGGGTCTGGTACCTTGGGCGATGATTACTGGCTACGGAACTGACCAACAAATTGGCGCCTCTGCATTTTATACAGTCGCAAAAACACGTGGCGGATTTGAAATTGATACGGTAGGCGCTGCGGTTGGTTTTTATAATCGCGTTGAAGTGAGTTTGAGCCAAACAAAGTTTGGTTTAAGCAATACAGTCCCACATACATCTATCAAATTAAACACGTTAGGAATGAAGCTTAGATTAGTTGGTGATGCCATCTATGATCAAGATATATGGTATCCACAAGTGTCGGTGGGCATGCAAATTAAACATAACGAAGATTTTGATTTTGTGCCTAAGTCAATTGGTGCAGAGCATAGCTCTGGTATTGATTATTATTTGACTGCCAGTAAATTATATTTAGCAGGTGTGTTTGGTCGAAACCTCTTATTATCTACTAGCCTACGCGCTACAAAAGCCAATCAATTTGGTATTTTAGGTTTTGGTGGTGACAAAAATGATCAATATCAACTGATGCCCTCCTTCACTGCAGCAATCATGCTACGGGATAATCTAATCACAGGCATCGAATACCGAAATAAACCTGACAACATTAATACCTTTAAAGAACAAGATGCAAAATCACTTTATACATCCTGGTTTCCACACAAAAACTTTTCCATTACAGCCGCTTACGTTGATTTAGGTAATATTGCCGACAAAAGCAACCAAACTGCATGGTATTTATCAGGGCAAGTCAGTTATTAAAGCATTTGACATATTACTGTCACGTAATGCGACTATAGTCTTTAGCTGATGTAACTCCCCTCTTAACCCGCGTATGCGGGTTTTTTTTGTCATGAAACAACAATCTCTGCGACAAATCTAAACAAACTATTTTAGAATGTTATATCAATTTCAACTGGAGCCATCATGAAAACTTGGGTATGCAGCGTTTGCGGTTTTATTTATGAAGAGGAAAAGGGATGGCCAGAAGATGGCATCGCACCGGGAACTAAATGGGAAGATGTGCCCTCTGACTGGATGTGCCCCGAATGTGGGGTATCTAAAGCTGAGTTCGACATGGTCGAATTCTAATCCTGAATTTGAAAGACTACAAATCATCTAATAGATCAATCAGGGAGTCATTTCGGGTTCAAAAATTAATATAACGAATTTCAGTTAATTTTAAGTGTTAGAATAAAAACACATGCCTAACCATTTAAAAAACAACCCATTTACCGTTGCGATTTTTGGAGAAGTGTTAGCAGACATTTTTCCTGATGATACTGTGCTTGGAGGTGCACCTTATAATGTTGCAAGGCACATAAGAGCATTCCAGCATAAGCCTGTGTTGATTTCTCGCGTCGGCAATGATGCCCTCAAAGACGCGTTAATGCTTGAGCTAGAAACTCTGGACATTGACGCATCCGGTATTCAATTAGATCCTATTTTCCCAACAGGTCAGGTTCTCGTTCACATGGAAAATGGATCCCATCGCTTCGAGATTAAAGCAAACCAAGCTTACGACCATATTCATGCAGGCATGACACACTTGACGACGCTTGCGACCAAACCAGATCTGGCATATTTTGGCACATTGGCACAACGTGATGTTGAGTCTCGATTAGCGTTAGATACATTCTTGAGTGATGCCAAGTGTCCGCGTTTTTTAGATATTAACTTGCGTGAACCTTGGTATGACAAACATATGATTAGGCGCTCACTTTTGCGTACCGAAATCGTTAAAATCAATGAAGACGAACTGAAAATTGTCTGTGATATGTTTGATAAAAGTCTCAATAACGACCAAACACGTGCTGACTATTTGATGGCAACGTTTAATTTAAAGTACCTTTTTGTGACCTGTGGAGAGAAAGGTGCTTGGTCTCTCAACAATAAAGGAGAAAAAACACAAGTAGAATCGCCGCCCTTAGATGCTGCCTTAGTCGACACTGTTGGTGCCGGTGATGCGTTTGCTACGATCTGCATCTTAGGTTTACTCTACAATTGGCCAATGGATGAAATGCTTATCCGTGCGGGCAAGTTTGCTTCTGCCGTTTGCACCATTCGCGGCGCTGCCCCAGATAATTCTGATTTCTATACGCCATTTATCGAAAGTTGGTTTAGCTAAAATGCAAAATAATGATAGAGAAAGTTCGCTTTATATTTTGATGATTAGCGTTCACGGTCTAATCCGTGCACAGGAGTTAGAACTAGGCAGTAATGCTGACACTGGTGGACAGACTAAATATGTTGTCGAGCTCACCAAAACGCTGGCAGAACATCCGCAGGTAGGTAAAGTCGACTTACTTACGCGTCTGATTGATGACGATAGCCTATCTGATGAGTATGCGCAGCCAGAAGAAAAACTGAGTGAAAATAGTAGAATCATCCGCTTGCCATGTGGGCCAAAAAAATATATTCGTAAGGAAGCACTATGGCGTCATCTAGATCAGATGGTTGATAAGTGCTTACGATTTTTGCGCCAGCAAGGTCAGCTTCCAGACTTTATCCACGCACATTACGCTGATGCCGGCTATGTCGGTAGACAGCTATCAAATCTACTCGGCATCCCATTTATTTTTACTGGCCATTCTCTTGGCCGGCCCAAGCTTGATCGATTACTAAAGTCAGGCAAAAAAGAGTCAGCCATTGAAAGACAATTTAATCTGCAACAACGCATCTCAGCAGAAGAAGATATTATTCAGGATGCATCGCTCATCGTTACAAGCACACGCCAAGAAATTGAAGATCAATATGGGATGTATCGTAATTTTGATGACAAACGTTACAGAGTGATACCTCCAGGCATTGACACTGCTCGGTTTGGTCCGCCAGCTAGAGGCGGCCGTATTAGTGATGAGCTAAAATTACTCATTGATAAATTTATCTTCAAAAAAGACAAGCCGATCATATTAACGATTTGTCGTCCCGATATCAGAAAGAACATTCATGGGCTCCTCTCTGCTTATGGACAAAATAAAGCCCTGCAGGAAATGGCCAACCTGGTGATTGTGGCAGGAACAAGAGAGGACATCAAAGAATTAGAAGAATCCCAACAAAAAGTGATGAATAATCTTCTACTTGATATTGATAAATATGATTTATGGGGAAAAGTAGCAATACCCAAAAATATTACACAGGATGACATCCCAGAACTTTATCGATATGCAGCCAGAAGAAAAGGTGTTTTTATCAATGCTGCTTATACAGAGCCATTTGGTCTAACACTCATAGAAGCAACAGCGAGTGGTCTACCGTTTGTAGCACCAGATGATGGTGGACCTCGTGATATAGTAAGTAACTGTCGCAATGGTTTTCTAACGGATACATTGGATAGTGAGGCAATCGCAGCCACATTAATCGAAGCATTATCAGATAGTCAAAAATGGCGCACTCTTTCTAAAAATGGATTAAAAAACATACAACGTCATTACACTTGGCAAAAGCATGTTGAAAAATACATGAAAGAAGTACGATCTTTACTCTACAAATATCGTAAACAAATCAAACGACAATACAAAACTTCACTCAACGCAGGAAAATCAACCATGCCTCTCGCCAAGCTAGCGCTTATTACCGATATTGACAACACGCTGTTAGGAGACAAAAACAGCCTACAGCAACTTGTAGCCTGGTTACGTGAGCAAGCCGGGCATATCGCTTTTGGTGTTGCAACGGGTCGCCCACTAGAAACTACTGTTCAAATCCTACAGGAGCACAATGTACCAATGCCTGATGTACTTATTACATCAGTTGGTAGTGAAATTAATTACGGTGCTTCACTTAATGCAGATACAGGTTGGAGCAACCACATCAAACACAAATGGCGCCGTGATGACTTGCTTGAAGCGATGCAGAGTATTCCTGGGATACGCTTACAAACACCAGAAAACCAGAGAGAATTTAAAATTAGTTATCTAGTTGATCCAGCGGCCATGCCATCCGTTGAAGAAATCAATCAACATTTACAGAAGCTGCAATTGCATGCTCAAGTAATATATTCCCATCATGAATTTCTCGACCTCCTCCCTATTCGCGCATCCAAAGGGCATGCAATCCGTTACCTTGCCTATAAATGGGATTTACCACTCAGAAAATTTCTGACTTCAGGTGACTCTGGCAACGACAGCGAAATGTTAGTAGGAGATACGTTAGCAGTTGTCGTTGGCAATCACAGCGAGGAGTTAGAGTCATTGCGTGGCCTAGAACAAATTTACTTTGCTGATAGTCATTATGCTGCGGGTATTTTAGAGGGTATTCATCACTACCAATTTGGACAAACCAATCACGACTAATCGACCATAAAGATCTCTTAAATTATGTACGAACAAGTATCACATGCCTTACTTAACGATATTCTGATTAACATCGATATCAAAGATAACAACCACGATTTACAGCACTTTTATACGCGTCTTGGTGCAAACTTTTTTGCTATCTATTCGATATTTCAGCATTTATATGGCGAACGCGAAGATTTTGATGCGCAGTTACAGAGCCTTGTTAAAACCATGGCGAAGCAATATATCAAGCGCCCTACTGCGCTTAAAGAGTCAGATTTAGCGAGAGAAAGAGATCACAACTGGTTTCTCAGTCAAAAATGGGTCGGAATGGCGCTTTATTGCGAAGGCTATGCAACAGACCTGAAAGGCATGCAATCTAAACTTAGCCACTTACAAGAACTTGGCATTAATATGATCCATATCATGCCAATCTGTGATTGCCCTGAGGTCGAAAATGACGGTGGTTATGCAGTGAGAGACTTTCGTAAAGTGGATGAAACTTACGGTAGCCTAGATGACCTTGATGCACTCATTAAAAATCTCAAGAGTAGAGAAACACTCATTACTTTAGATGTCGTGGTTAACCATACTTCTAACGAACATGCTTGGGCACAAAAGGCGTGTGAAGGTGATCCAAAATATCAAGAATATTACTATATGTTTGATGATAGGCAGATACCTGATATTTATGAAGAAACGATGCCAGAGGTTTTCCCTGAGTTTGCACCAGGTAGTTTTACCTGGGATGAGCAAGCGAAGAAATGGGTGATGACTGTATTTAATAACTTCCAATGGGATTTAAATTATAAAAATCCAGCTGTTTTTATTGAAATGCTTGATATCCTTTTATACTGGGCAAATCATGGTGTTGATATTTTACGCTTAGATGCGGTTGCCTTTTTGTGGAAGAAAATGGGTAGTACTTGTCAAAATGAACGAGAAGCCCATCTTATTTTGCAATTGTTTAAAGATTGCTGCCAAGTGACATCCCCAGGCGTATTGTTTATTGCTGAAGCAATTGTAGCGCCAACTGAAATTGTGAAATATTTTGGTGAAGATGCTATTAATGCAAAAGAATGTGAAATTGCTTATAACGCAACACTCATGGCATTACTCTGGGAGGCTGTTGCAACAAAGAATACCACCCTACTCAACAAAGGCATTCATAGCATCCCTGAAAAGTTAGAGCGTGCAACCTGGCTTAACTATATACGCTGCCATGATGATATTGGTTGGGGCTTCAGTGACTCAGATATTATTGATGCTGGCTTTGATCCAGTGCTGCATAGACGGTTTTTAGTAGACTACTATACCGGTAACTATGGGATGTCTAATGCCAAGGGATTCGCATTTGGTGTCAATAAGAAAACTGGGGATGCGCGTATCTCTGGCTCACTTGCTTCACTAGCGGGTCTAGAAACAGCAATACAATCAGACAACACAGAGGCGATTAACTCAGCAATCAAAACAATTATCTTATTACACAACGTCATTTTAAGTTTTGGTGGCATCCCACTACTCTATTATGGTGATGAGGTAGGCACCCTAAATGATGATTCATATCTGAGTGATATTCACAAAAGCAACGATAATCGTTGGACACACCGACCCCAGCTTGACTGGGCTAGGATGGATAGAAGAAAAGAAAGTGGCACCATTGAATACCGACTATTCAGCGCGCTCAAAAAGCTGATTGCCTTACGTAAGGAAATTCCTGCTTTTGCAGATAAAAATAATCGCGAATTACTACATACGAATAATCCGCACCTATTAGCATACTCCCGATTTGATCATACAGTAGCGAGTAGTCGTATATTGGTCATTAGTAATTTTAATGATATTGAACAAACGCTTGATATCAATCCACTAAGAGAAAAAGGCTTTTTCCACTATCGCCAAGTAAAAGATTTGGCCTCAGGCAACTTATTAACTATTGAGAATGACAGCCTTGTGGTACCGGCGCTATCGTTTTATTGGCTAGAAACATAATCTAGTGACTATTTGCTAATATGAAGCATAGAATCAGCATTGTGTTG
>JBFIDU010000003.1:0-21536 GCA_041603755.1 Methylophilaceae bacterium | reverse complement strand
TTTTTAGAGTTGGAAGTGACAGAGACAGTCGCAATTGACAGTAACGAAGAGAATATTAAAGACTTATTTACACTAAGAGAGATGGGTGTAAGATTGTCAATTGATGATTTTGGTACTGGGTACTCCAGCTTGTCTTATCTTAAACGTCTGCCTGTCAACAATGTTAAAATTGATAAGAGTTTCGTAAGGGACATTAAGACGGATATGAATGATGCCGCTATTGTCACGGCTATTATTAAAATGTCGCACAGCTTGAACTTTAATGTGATAGCAGAAGGCGTCGAAACCATAGAACAGCTTGAATTCTTAAAAGAATGTGGCTGTGATGAAATACAAGGGTTCTATATTAGCCGCCCACTTTATCCAGATGATTTCGCCGCTTTACTTAAAGAAAACGAAGAGTATAAGGTATAGATTCTTCATGAATAGTTGGATATAACATTGACAGACTCATTAAATAACCTACGTACGCGTATTAATCAATTCGTTCAGGAGCGGGATTGGGTACAGTTTCACTCGCCTAAAAATTTAACAATGGCAATGATTGTAGAGGCAGCTGAACTTGTTGAGCATTTTCAGTGGATAACCGAAGAAGAAAGTTTAAACCTGAATGCTGAGAAGAAGGTAGAGGTTGGACATGAACTTGCAGATACCTTTGTTTATTTGCTGCGCATCGCTGAAGTATGTGGCATTGACTTGATTGCAGTTGCAAACGATAAGATTGATTTAAATGCGCAAAAATATCCTGTTGAAAAAGCCAAGGGAAGTAATGCAAAATATACAGAATATCAGTGAGTATTCGTCCATCAATATATATTAAAGTTAAGAAAGTAACATTTAGTGCAACAAGTCTTGAAATCTCCAGTAACTGATTTACTTAATACACATCAAATTTCATTTGATGTAATAGAGATAGCGCTTACCGAGGATAAAAAGCCTGTTAGGCAATTGGAGGAGCTTTTGTCCACAATGGGGTTAGATCCTGGTGCTGTCGTTAGAAGTGTGTTGTTTCGTGGCGGCTCTGATCAGTTTTTTATGTTGGCGTTAGCTGGTGGTGGTCGTGCAGATTGGGGTGTGTTACGTAAACAGCTAGGAGAACGTAAACTTAGGATGGCAGAGTTTGATGAGGTATCAGAAAAAACTGGATACGTCGTTGGCGCAGTGCCACCAATAGCATTACCAGAAGACATCAACATTTTGGTTGATGATAGTGTGAATCACTTTGAGAAGGTCGTGATTGGCAGTGGTGTGCTTGGATATGCCTTAGCATTAAAAACGGCTGATTTGTTAACACTACTTACACATGCGGTTAAAGGCGATTTTATCAAACCAGCAGAATAATCAAGAATAAAAAAGCCCAGCAATGCTGGGCTTTCTCGTCAGAATTTAAGACTATTTTAATGCCGCAATTGCAGCATCGTAGTTAGGTTCTTGCGTAATTTCAGGTACTAATTCAATATATTTAACGACGTCATTTTCGTCTAGAATAATAACGGCACGTGCAGCCAACCCAGCTAATTTGCTGCTGAATAATAGTACGCCATAATTCATCAAGAAATCGCGTCCGCGCATGGTGGATAAGTTAACTACATTTTCAATACCCTCAGCTGCACAGAAACGTTTTTGTGCAAAAGGTAAGTCTGCTGAAATATTGATTACAACAGTATTATTTAGGCTACCAGCACGTTTGTTGAACTCACGCACTGAGCTTGCACATGTTGGTGTGTCAACGCTAGGGAATAAATTCAATACTTTACGTTTGCCGGCGAAGCTATCTAATGTAACATCCGCTAAATCTGAGTTGACTAGTGTGAAGTTTGGTGCGGTACTTCCTAGTTGTGGTAAATTTCCTGCAACATCGACAGGGTTACCCTTGAGCATAACTGAGCTTGACATTGTCGCCTCCTTTTAAATTGTTATATCAGTTTGGTTGTTATTACCACCATCATAAAACAAAAAGCACCTACTGTGCAGGTGCTTTTTTGTAAATAAGCAAAATAACGTTTTTAAAGTGTTTCGCTTAAATAACCGATGGTCATTGTTTGATTGTGTAGAACGCTATCAGTGGTGTTAGGTCTTGGCGCAATCTCTCCGTATGAATAGAATCCAGTGACAGAAGTTTGCGCACCTAAAATCTGTTGTACTAACTTAATTTCATCAACAACTTGTTCAGCCATCACACCTTTACGACCTACGCAACTGACACAAATCGCTAAACCTGGCTGATTGGTTTTTTGTGCATCTAAACCATCTAATACCAAGTTTGCTGCTGCACCTGCCCCTTCAACCAATCTATCATGATTGGTTTGACATAATCTGACTGTAATACCTTCTTCAACGTTACCCGCAAAAGTTAAGCTATTTTCTTTAGGGTCGATTGCCAAAAGTGTACGTATTCTTTCCACATCTCTTTTTCCTTCTTCAATCACTGCTAGTGGGAACTTTAATCCACTACCAGGTAAGCCTTTAGAGAAAGCGGCACCAATGTACATTTGATAAAGCGATAGTGCAGGTTTGCCATCAAGTTCATAGACGACGTTTTTATTAGATTTTGTTACCTTACGTGGTGGACCATACGGGCGCCAGCCACCCAGAGCGCCGCTAGCTGTTACCAATGCATCACCATACAAACCTACGGCAATGACCATGCGGTCAGAAATAGTATCGTTGAATAATTGCAAGGTTTTGACGAATTCACCACCATCGCCAGCTAAACCACCGATAATCGGTATATCACCTAATACTGATTGAAAGCCACTGATTAGTTCAGATCCATTAACATTTAAACCATCAGAAATCACAAGGACAGTGCGAAGCGTATCAGCTTTTAATTGTTTTGCTAGATTGACCGCTGTTTCAAAAGAATCTTGCATGTTTGAAGATTTACTTTGTGCAACACGCTGTATTACTTTTTGCCACTGAATGGCGGTAATTTGGATGCTGTCATCAAAAACGCCATTTGGACTAATCTCCCCCGATGTCGTGCAGCCAATAATTTGTGCAGTGGGATATCGTTGCTTTAGCGTAGACTGTAATTTTCCTTCATTGAATCTTTTTACTGAGCTGAATACAAGTACCAAATTTGCAGCAACTAAAGGAGATGCCCCTGTTAAATCCTTTACTGTTGCTTTTGAATCGATGGATTCTTGAACAATAATCATTTTTCTTTCATCCCTATGTTAATAAAGGTATCGCGAAAATTCGCTCCAATCATTCTCTTAATTTTTATATGACATTTACTATATACCTGAGTATTACAAAATGTTAATAAAGTGTCGTTTTTATGTATTAATATTAAAGTACCTTATCATAAATACACGCTAAGGTATTGCAATGTATTGCAAAGTATTACAATATGCGTATTATTAGTAAAGCATTTTTGCGATTTTACTTGTAATTTATCGTTGAAAAGGGCACTGAAATCAACATAAATGTAACAAATATTAACTGGATGTAACAATTTTGATTTAAGGGGAAAGTTAAATTGGCACAAGCAGAAATGACTGGCATAAAAGTGATGGTCATTGATGACAGTAATACAATTCGGCGTAGTGCGGAGCTATTCCTCAAGGCGGCGGGTTGTGAAGTTATATTAGCGGAAGATGGGTTTGATGCACTGGGTAAGATTGCTGAACAGCATCCAGATGTCATATTTGTCGATATTATGATGCCTAGATTAGATGGTTATCAAACTTGTGCACTCATCAAGCGTAATGATCGCTTTAATACTACGCCTGTGATTATGCTATCCAGTAAAGATGGTTTATTTGATAGGGCACGTGGACGCATGGCTGGCTCAGACCAGTATCTGACTAAACCTTTTACACAAGAAAGTTTGGTAGAAGCAGTTAATCTATATGTGAAAAAAAAGTAGATTGTATCTAACCCATAAGCTTAGGTTTTCAGGAGAAAAAAATGGCAATAGAAAAAGTATTAATAGTGGATGATTCAACAACAGATCGGTTTTATCTCACTGAGTTGTTGGAGAGTGATGGATTTCAGGTCGTCGCATTAGAAAGTGGCGAGGCATGTGTCGAAAAGGCAGCAGAAATCAAGCCTGATTTGATTATTATGGACATCATCATGACAGGGTTAAGTGGTTTTCAAGCCACGCGCTCTTTGAGCAAAGACCCTGCTACGGCTGATATTCCTGTTATTTTATGTTCAGGAAAGTTACAAGTGACCGATCACACTTGGGCCGCAAAAATGGGTGCAAAAAACTGTATTCAAAAACCGATTGCTATTGCTGAATTGAAAGAAATGATTGCTAATCTCTAGCAGTGCTTGATTGAAAATTAGTATGGCTGAGAAAGTAAAATTAAGAGACTATCAGAAAAGTATACTTGATCGGTTAGATATTGTCCGATCAGATGCAACTAGTGTCGTCGAAAGTTACTTAGGTGTGCAAATTGGCGGTAACAATGTCTTGGTGAACCTGTTAGACATTAGTGAAACATTGGTGGTGACTGAGATACAACCAGTACCTTTGGTGAAGCCATGGTTTTTGGGAATGTCTAATGTGCGGGGGATATTATATGCCATTAATGACTTAGGCCAGATGTTAAATGGTCAGCTCACTGAGATGTCGTCGGACACACGTATATTGTTAATAAACAATAATATTTCTTCAAATATAGGTATTTTGGTTGATCGCTTGGTGGGTTTGAGGCAAATGGATGCCTTTAAATTAAGAGAGGTTGAAAATAAAGAGAGCGTTTTCTTTCAACCTGATATATACGAAGATAGTGAAAATAAAGCTTGGCGTATTTTGGATTGTGAAAAGCTTGTAAGCTCTAAAGAGTTAGAAACACCATATATTAGTTAATGTTATGGTGTTGCTTTAGAAATGGTGATAATAATAAGTTAACTAATTTGAAAAAAACTAAAATTTTATGCTTGGTGGTATTTAGATTATTGAGCTAAAGGAAATAACATGGCAGCATTTCAGGATTGGATAGAAAAGTTAAAAGCGAAATTCACACGGAATAAAGTGAATACAGGTGGAGGCAGCGGTGACAGCAACATTATGCAAATTATCACGCCAATTATTGGTTTGATTATCTTTGTGTTGGTTGCTTACTATGCGATTACTCAAGTCCAGGTTAATGGTCCAATTTTTAATCAGATTAAAACTGTGGATGATTTGCGAAGCAGCTTGTCGCCACCATCACTCTTTATTGTTGAACCTTATGCGCTTGCGCAAAACATGCACTTGGCCTTGGTGGACGGTAATAATGCACGTTTGGAGACATTGAAACAGCAATTTGAACAAAATAAGTTGCGATACCAAGAGAGTGTAAAGCGTTGGAATAACACCCAACTACCAAGTTCGCTTATCGGGTCATATAAATCAGTTGTGGCATCAGCGGAAAACTTCTTTACTGTATATGAAGATCAGCTACTACCTGCATTACAATCAGGTTTCGTGGGTACATCCTCTCGCGCACTAGTGGAGTTGGAAAAGGCATATGTGACTAACAATACTTTGGTGCAATCTTTCGTTAAAAACCTAGAAAAAGAGAGTCAGCAGACAGCGGATAATGCTAACAACCTACTCCGAAATTTCTTGATTGGTTTGGGTATTCTGGCACTAGTTATTGCTGTTGCGATTTATCTGATTGGTAAACGACAAGTTGCCGCAACGGAAGCAGCGATGAAATTGTTGGAAGAGGATGGACAAAACAACCAGCTAGCGGTTTTGGAGCTTTTGGATGAAATGGGTGACCTTTCAGAAGGTGATCTAACAGTACGCGCACAGGTGAAAGAAAATATTACTGGTGCGATTGCCGATTCGGTTAACTATACGATTGATAGTTTGCGTGACGTGGTGACGGAGATTAACCGTGCGACAGAGCAGGTGAATGCGGCTACTGGTGCGGCGCAGGGTACTTCAACCGCTCTGTTGGAAGCTGCTGAGATGCAATCGCAACAAATTGCTGAGACCACAGAGGCTGTTAATGGCATGACAAATTCAATCTTGCAAGTGTCTACAAACGCTAGCCAAGCTGCAGAGGTGGCCCAGCGCTCTTTGCAAGCAGCGTCACAAGGCTCTCAAGCGGTACAAAATACGATTGCTGGTATGAACGGCATTCGTGAGCAAATTCAAGAAACATCAAAAAGGATTAAACGATTAGGTGAAAGCTCACAGGAAATTGGTGAGATCGTTGAATTGATTTCTGACATTACAGAACAAACTAATATTCTTGCGTTGAATGCGGCGATTCAGGCAGCATCAGCTGGTGAAGCAGGTAGAGGCTTTACTGTGGTTGCGGAAGAGGTTCAGCGATTGGCTGAGCGTTCTTCTGAGGCGACGAAGCAAATTGGTGCGATTGTTAAAACCATTCAGACCGACACCAATAGTGCGGTAGCTGCGATGGAGAAAAGCACGGAAGGTGTGGTTGAAGGAGCTCGATTATCCGATGCTGCGGGACAAGCATTGACTGAGATTGAAACGGTTACCAATAATTTAGCGCGCTTGATTCAGTCGATTTCTACCGCAACTGAAGCGCAAACAGAAGCTGCTTCGCAAGTGACAAAAAATATGCAACAGATTCAAGAGATTACGACACTTACTACGGATGGTACTAAACAAACAACAGAATCTATTGTGCAATTAACTGCGCTAGCTGATGACTTACGTAAATCAGTTGCTGGTTTTAAATTGTCATAATCTGCGTCAGCAAAATTGGAGTTTATTTTAGGTGTCTGATAGCTTTGATATAGGCCCATTAACTTGGGTAAAAGATGACATTAACCAATCGCTGGATTCAGTATTGGAAAGTGTTGATGCATTAAATGCGAACCCTGAAGAAACTTCTGGGTTGCGTTTTGCACAAACGCATTTATACCAAGCATCTGGTGCATTGGATATGGTTGGCTTGGAAGGCTGTAAATTATTTTGTAGCCATCTAGAGCGGCTCGCATCAAGACTGGAGAAGAAAGAGCTTCTGGCGACGACTGAAACTATTGAAGCCTTTTCTAAGGCAATCAAGACATTGAAGTATTACATTCAAGAACTACTGAATGGCTCACCTGATATTCCTTTACGCTTATATCCTGTGCTTAAGCCTATTGTTACCGTAATGGGTGAAAGTGTTGAAGAAAGCGAACTTTTTTTTCCTGATACAAGCAACTCCGTACCAAAAGAGGTAGCAAGTAAGGAGTATAGCGAAGAAGAGTATCATCAGTTTATCGCAGAACAGCGTTTGTTATACCAGAAATCACTCCTGAAATGGATGCAGTCTAAGGATGCTGATGCCTTAAATAGTATGTACGAATCATTGAATAACGTTACAGCCGCGCAACACAAAAGTAACGTTAAAACCTTATGGTGGGCCTCGAGTGCTTTTGTACAAACATTACATGTACCCCAAATTGCAGATAACTTATCTGCAAAAAAGTTATGCAGGCGCTTAGATCAAGAATTTAAATCTTTACTATCGGGTGAAAATAAATCCAACAACACTCTTTTGCGTGACCTCTTATATTATATTGCGATTAGTAATGTCGATAATGAGACGGTTTTAAAAGTAAAAGAAGTTTTTGCTTTGGATGGTGTTGTTGATAAAACGGCATCCGTCTTGTCAACGCAAACCCCATCTGATGAGAACGAACTCAATGTAATCGAGGAACTGAAAGGATTATTAGAGGTACTGCGTGAAATTTGGGAGGATGTTTCAAACAGCATCGACTTTGAAAAAATTGATATTAATGCTGATCATGCTTTAGTTGATTTAGATAACGTCCTGATTACTAAATTTACTGACAAATTAAATGATAGTCAGGAACTAACAGCTAAACTTAGCCAGCCATCAGTCGTTGGTTTGTTCAATGCATTATTACAAGCAAGCATCATTTTACGTGATGATAAAACGAAAACAACGCAGGTTGCGTTAATCGAAGTTGCTACTGCCTTGCATCAACTTGATAGTGCACTGACACACTACCAAAACTTGGATGCTGACACCATTCAGCATCTACTATCCGAAATTAAGCGTCTAGATGCGATAGCAACAGGTTTAGATGAAGTGCTGACAGCGGAACGTGCGACTAGTGCATTGGATAGAGATACCATCGTTGCTGTTGTTAAAGATATCAACGCGTCATTAAAAGTAGTTGAGCAAGCCTTAGACACGTACTTTAGAGCCCCAGAAGACAAGTCAACATTATCGTTAACGCCAGGGCCTTTAAAACAAGTGGCTGCCATTTTTGATATGCTCAATCTGCCAACACCAACAAAAATTATTAAGGCATGTAGTCAATATATCCAGTATTTCCAACAAGAAGGCTACCAAGGTAAACAAGATGATTTTGAATTAATCGCTGAAAGCCTAAGCATGGTTGGCTTGTATGCGAATGAAATGCCTAATGTGAGACCAGAGTCAACAAAGGCACTTGAAGGTGCGCTTGATAGATTGAATTTGGCACTAGAAGCAACTGGTATGGCGTTTGAAGAGGATGTAGATGCAACGGAAAGTCCAATAGAAGGCCATGAACAAATTACTACAACTAACGAAGCAGCAGCGCGTCCTCAAAATGCAATAACAGACCAAGCGTTTGATGAAGAATTGCTGGATATTTATTTAACAGAGGCAGAGGAGGTGTTAGCCCTTATTGCGCAAAACCTTCAGGCTTTGCGAGTGAATGAAACTGACCATGAGCCTTTAGTTGAAGTAAGGCGTAGCTATCATACGCTGAAGGGCAGTGGACGCACTGTTGGTTTGGTGGGACAAGCTGAAGTAGCTGCAAGTGTTGAAAAGTTCTTGAATGGAATTCTGGACAAGAAGGATATCTTAAATCCTGCTCAAATAAAAAAATTAGAAGAAATTACTGCTGCTTTTGCACAGTGGGCAGCAGAACTTAGAGCCAACAATGTAGCAAACTTAGACCAAGCTTATTGGCTACAGCAAGCACAGGATTTAGCTAAAACTGAGGTCAAGACAGCAGATGATGTGGTGTCAGAGAGCAAAGAACCTGAGCCATATGTGCTGATCAGCGGCAAACATAAAATAAGTCGGCAACTGTATGAAATTTTCCTTAACGAAAGTATGCATAACCTGACACTAGTTGAGCAAGATGTCGTTAAGTTAACCGATCATAAAACCACTAGCCCTGAAAAAGCGGCTAGACATGCGGTTCATACACTAGCAAGCAATGCATTGGCAGCAGGTTTTCAGCCAATGGGTGAATTGTGTCGCGCTTTGGAAAACTGGCTTGATGAGGTTGCGCATAACTGGACGCCAGACTTATTAGAACTATATGCGAACACCACTAAAGCGATTGCTAAGATGTGGCAGAGTGCATCTGAACTGAAGATGCCCAGAGCGCAAAGAGCGCTTATCAATTTGCTGAAAGAAGCAACAGAAAAAGCAACTGAGAATAAAGCAGTTTCAGAGATTGTTGATCATGTGCTTTATGAAGAAGAGATTGTTGTTGAGGATAATACCGAAGATATTGAAAGAGAAGCAGAAGTCACTGTTGCTGCTGTGGCTGATGTAGTACAAGAAGATTCTGATCTACATCATGAAGCAGAGCCAATTGCTGCGACCGAACAGCTTGCACCAGTTGTTACACAGACTGATTCAGAAGGCAAAATCAATACCAAAGACGTTAATCCAGAACTGCTTGAAATGTTTGTTGAAGAAGCAAATGAGCTCTTGCCTGAGATTGGAACAGAACTTCGAGCATGGAAAGCCAAACCAAAAGTAAAAACACATTCTGATGCGTTGCAGCGTGCATTACATACGCTTAAAGGTAGTGCACGTATGGCTTCACAGCCTGATATTGGAACCATTGCACATGAATTAGAAGAGTTTATTCTCAAAATCAGTAAAAAAACACCTACAGATAGTGATTTTGATGTCATGTTTGTCGAGTTGGATAAAATGGCTGCCTTTTTTGACAATCATGATGAACCGACTGAGACAGCAACAGATACAGTGGATATCGCGCCCGAAGATGACGATGCTTTACATGTGGCAAGATCTATCGACAGAAAATCACAGTTTCTGCGTATGCGTGCAGAAGTGCTAGACCGCCTCATCAATGAAGCTGGTGAGGTGTCTATTATTCGATCCAGAATTGATCGAGAGATGGTTGGCTTCAAGCAGTCATCAAATGATTTAACTGATAGCTTGGTGCGTTTGCGTAGCTATTTACGTGAATTAGAAATTGAAGCCGAGACACAAATGCAGTCTCGGATGAATATTTTGCAAGAGGCTAACGAGTCATTTGACCCCTTGGAGTTTGACCGATTCACTCGCTTACAAGAGTTGACACGTATGATTGCTGAAAGCGTGAACGACGTCAGTACTATCCAAAGTGGTTTGCTCAGTAATTTGGACCAAACCGAGGCTGCACTGCAACAACAAAACCGAATGAACCGTGACCTTCAACAAGGGTTACTAGGTGTGCGGATGTTGCCATTTAAACAAATATCCGAAAGGATGCAGCGAATAGTTAGACAAACTGCGCGTGAGTTGAATAAAACTGTAGAGCTTGTCATTGATGGGGAGGCAACAGAAATCGATCGTGGTGTGCTGGACAGAATTGGTGCGCCACTGGAACATTTATTACGTAATGCAGTTGCGCACGGTATAGAAAGCAAAGCGGATCGCCAATCCACTGGCAAAGGCGAAGTGGGTAAAATTAATATCAATGTACGCACACTGAATGATGAGATCAATATCATTGTCAGCGATGATGGTGGTGGCGTTGACTTAGAGAAAGTTAAACAAAAAGCGATAAAAAACAATTTATTACAAGAGAGTCAGGACATCACAGAAGATACATTATTATCTGTGATTTTTGAGCCAGGGTTCTCTACTGCAGATGACGTAACGCAAATTGCAGGTCGTGGTGTTGGGCTGGACGTTGTGCGAAATGATATTAGTAGTCTTGGCGGTCGAATCGACATGTCAAGCGAAGCAGGCAAAGGCTCAACATTCAATATTTATCTCCCAATTACGCAATCAGTTGCACAAGTTTTAGTGGTGCGTGCTGGGGAGGATACTTATGCGGTACCAGTCGCAATGATTGAGCAAGCACAGAAGATTAAGCGTAATGATTTGGTTGCAGCTTATGCAGAGGGTAAGGTTGCTTGGTCAAATGTAGATTATCCATTGCATCATTTAGCTAAGTTATTAGATCACCAAGAGCATCAGATTGATGATTTGCCATACGCATCCGTAATTTTACTTAGAAGTGGTGCACACAGGGTGGCCTTGCATGTTGATGAAGTGGTCGGTAATCAAGAGGTGGTCATGAAGGAAATTGGCCCTCAACTTGCTCGCGTTCCAGGTATTGTTGGTGCCACAGTGACTGGTGATGGTCATATTATCTTGATTATGAATCCGGTCCAGATTGCTAATAGAGATGTCTTATCGGCGGGTGGTGTAACTGTCAAACATGTTAAATCAAAAGTTAAAAAAGTTGCTAAAAAGGACAGAGCACTTGTTGTGGATGACTCATTGACAATGCGTAAAGTACTGGGAAGGTTACTAGAACGAGAAGGGTATGAAGTGCTGCTTGCAAAAGACGGTATGGATGCGATGGAAATATTACAAGCGACCGTACCAGATATCATCTTGACCGATATTGAAATGCCAAGAATGGATGGTTTTGGTTTGTCAAGAAACATTCGGGATGATCAACGATTTACAAACACACCGCTCATTATGATTAGCTCACGTACAGCGGACAAACATCAAAATATGGCTAAAGAAATTGGCGTAAATGCCTTCTTTGGTAAACCTGTGCAGGATGAAGAGCTTGTCGCGAAGATGAAAGAGTTGCTCACGAATAAACCTTAATGTAATTATAACCTTACAAAAAAGCCGCTAAAATTTAGCGGCTTTTTTGTATTTATAGCATGATTTTTTTGGTAGCAAGGGTAAAATATTCGTATGCAAGATTTCAGTCAGTCACCCAAGTTCATTCATCTACGTTGTCACAGCGAATATTCGATTGTAGATGGTATTGTAAGAATCAATGACTATGTTGACGCTGCCAAAAAAGACGGGATGCCTGCTTTAGCGCTCACCGATCTCAGTAATTTGTTTGGTGCGGTTAAGTTCTATAAGGCAGCTAGAAAGCAAGGTATTAAAGCAATATTAGGTGCTGATGTCTGGTTGGAAAACAGCAAAAAACCACAGCAACCTACACGACTTTTATTGCTAGTGCAGAACCAAGCTGGCTATCATTTGCTTTGTAAGTTGTTAAGTAAAGCTTATTTAGAAAATCAAAAAAATGGACGGCCAGAATTAAAGCCAGAATGGTTTGAGGGGGATAACTCAGGATTGATTCTACTGTCAGGACATGCTGACAGCGACATAGGCTTTGCATTAAAGCAAAACAATGCCAAATTAGCAAAAAAACTCACGACTGATTGGTCTAAGCGTTTCCCAAATCGCTTCTATTTAGAAGTACAAAGAACTGCAACTGCAGACAATCAGGCAAGGCAAGAGTCCATACTCAGGCAAGTCGTTGCACTTGCTACAACGCTAGATATTCCGGTGGTAGCAACACAGCCAATACAGTTTATATCTGCTGATGACTTTAAAGCACATGAGGCAAGAACATGTATCGCTGAGGGTTATATGCTCGCTGATAAGCGTCGCCCCAAAAAGTTTAGTGAAGAACAGTATTTTAAAACGCAAGAACAAATGGAAACGCTTTTTGCAGATATGCCTGAAGCACTTGCAAACACAGTACAAATTGCAAAACGTTGTAATTTAACCTTAACGTTAGGGGAGAATTATTTACCCAATTTCCCTACGCCAAATCAGCAAGATTTACCGTCTTATTTAGCTGAGGAATCACTGAAAGGTCTACAGTCAAGGCTGCAGTTGCTGTATCCAGACGAATCCATCAGAGCGGAAAAGTACGGTGTATATAAACGTCGCTTAGATTTCGAGTGCGATATCATTAACCAAATGGGCTTCCCTGGCTACTTTCTTATTGTGGCTGATTTTATTAATTGGGCCAAGAATAACGGCGTACCAGTTGGGCCAGGGCGTGGTTCAGGGGCAGGCTCATTAGTCGCTTATAGCTTAGGCATCACAGATCTTGATCCACTAGCTTATAACTTGCTGTTTGAGCGATTCCTGAATCCTGAGCGTGTTTCGATGCCAGACTTTGATATCGACTTCTGTCAAGATGGACGTGACCGTGTCATTGATTATGTGAAACACAAATATGGTTTAGATTCAGTTTCTCAAATTGCCACCTTCGGTACGATGGCAGCCAAAGCGGTGATTCGTGATGTTGGTCGCGTACTGGATTTGCCATTCAATTTTGTTGATAGTGTAGCGAAGCTTATACCGCTAGAACTTGGCATTACATTAAAAAGTGCACTGGAAAAAGAACCACAACTGCAAGAACGCCGAGAAAAAGAAGAAGAGGTTGCGCAGTTATTAGAATTGGCACTTAGGTTAGAGGGTTTGGTGCGTAATGTTGGTATGCATGCTGGTGGGGTGTTGATTGCACCTGGAAAAATTTCGGATTATTCAGCCGTTTATTGTCAAGCAAATGGCGATAGCTTAGTTAGTCAATACGACAAAGATGATGTGGAGGCAGTTGGACTCGTTAAGTTTGACTTTTTGGGTTTGCGGACACTTACTATCTTGAACATGGCTGTAGAAAACGCCAATGCACAAAGGTCGGTGGAGAGTCTGCCCCCGCTTGTGCTCGATACGCTACCATTAGACGACAAGGCGACATTTAATCTGCTTAAAAAAGCAAACACAACAGCGGTCTTCCAGTTGGAGTCTAAGGGCATGAAGGATATGCTTAAACAGGCAAAACCTGACTGCTTTGAAGACATCATTGCTTTGGTTGCGCTTTATCGTCCTGGACCCATGGACCTAATACCTGATTACTGCCGACGTAAACACGGGTTACAACGTGTGGAGTATCCGCATCCTTCAACTGAACCCATTTTACAAGAGACATATGGTATTGCCGTTTACCAAGAGCAGGTAATGCAAATTGCCCAAGTTGTTGCAGGCTATAGTCTCGGTGCTGCGGATTTGTTACGTCGTGCGATGGGTAAGAAAAAACCAGAAGAAATGGTTAAACAGCGCGAAGTATTCAATACTGGCGCGCAAAAAAATGGACTCACTCTGCAGCAATCAAACGATTTATTTGATTTGCTGGAAAAATTTGCTGGCTATGGATTCAATAAGTCACATGCTGCTGCGTATGCTTTGGTAGCTTACCAAACAGCTTACCTAAAAGCGCATTATCCAGCAGCCTTTCTTGCAGCGACCATGTCTGCTGATATGAATAATACGGATAGTGTGCGTATCTTTTTTGAGGATTGTGCACCTAACCAGATTGAAGTTTTACCACCAAATATTAATCAAAGTGAATTCCGGTTCAAACCATTAAATGACAAACAAATTTTGTATGGTTTGGGTGCAATTAAAGGCACTGGTGCAGCGGCGATTGATGTCATTATTAAGGCGCGTGAGGAAGATGGGCCTTTCAAGAACTTATTTGATTTTTGTAATCGACTTGATTTACGTAAGGTAAACAGAAGAGTGATTGAATCGCTAATCAGAGCAGGTGCATTTGATACAATAGAGCCTAATCGTGCTGCCTTATTAGCTGGCGTTAGCTTGGCGATTGGTGCAGCTGAACAGGCCAGCAGCCATATAGGGCAAGACAGCTTATTTGGAGAGGATATTGCTCCCCAACATGAGTTACCTGAGAAGCAACCTTGGACTACGCAGCAACAATTACAAGAAGAAAAAGCAGCACTTGGATTTTATTTGAGCGGCCATCCATTCTTAGGTTATAAACATGAGATTGCAAGATTCATACAAGGCTCACTGGCGGATCTAGCACCACAAAAGCAACCTAAATTAATTGCTGGTGTAGTAACTGGGGTCAGAGTCAGGATGACGCAGCGTGGAAAAATGGCAATCGTTACACTAGATGATGCTATTGCCAGAGTAGAGGTGATAGTCAGTGGTGAGTTGTTGGCAGAATCTGCCGACCTGATTAAAGAGGATCAATTGCTGATTATTGAAGGGCGCATTAGCCATGATGATTTTTCTGGTGGGAATCGCGTTAGCGCGAATAAGATTTATAACTTACCTGCAGCACGAAGTGCCTATGCGAGTATGTTAAAAATTGCATGCAATGGACAATCAGATGCAGCAAAGTTGAATGCGATATTGCGGCCATATTGTCAGCAGGACAGCGATGGACATAAAGGCTGTCCAGTCAAAATTGAATATCACAATGCAACTAGTCAAGCAAGCTTAATGTTAGGCGATCGTTGGCGCGTTGAGTTGCAGGATGAATTGATTTTGAATTTAGAAAGCTGGTTGTCAAAAGAAAATGTAAAAATCCTTTATAATTAGCGATATTCTAAAATTAGAGTTTAGGTGACTTATCACTATGGGTAGCAAAAACGCAGTAGATACAAAAGTAAGCTATTTGGACTTTGAGCAGCCAATAGCTGAGCTAGAAAAACGAATTGAGTCTTTGCAAGAAGCGCATGAAGAGCATGACGACTTAGATATCGGTAAAGAAGTTGCGCAATTAGAAAAAAAGAATCAGCAGCTATTAACGGATATCTATAAAAACTTGACTGCTTGGCAGGTATCACAGGTGGCTCGTCATCCACAGCGCCCTTACACGCTTGATTACATTAAAAGCATATTCACTGACTTTCAAGAGTTACATGGTGATCGTGCTTATGCAGATGACCCAGCAATTGTTGGCGGCATAGCACGATTAGATGATATGCCAGTAATGGTTATAGGACATCAAAAAGGACGGGACATTAAGGCACGTCAGCATCGTAATTTTGGCATGCCTAGACCTGAAGGTTACCGTAAAGCGCTGCGCTTATTTAAATTGGCAGAAAAGTTTAAACTACCAATCGTTACATTGATTGATACGCCTGGCGCTTACCCTGGTATTGGTGCGGAAGAACGAGGGCAATCAGAAGCAATTGCTAGAAATCTATATGTGATGACAGAGTTAAAAACACCAATCATTGGTGTTGTTATTGGTGAGGGCGGTTCAGGTGGCGCCTTAGCGCTAGGTGTGGTCGATCAGTTGCTTATGCTGCAACACGCCACTTATTCTGTTATTTCACCAGAAGGTTGCGCCTCTATTTTATGGAAAAGTGCCAGCAAGGCCCCAGAAGCGGCTGAAACATTAGGAATCACCGCAGAAAGATTAAAGGCACTTGGTTTGGTGGATCAAATTATTCCTGAACCAGTAGGTGGAGCACATCGTGATCCGCAAGGTATGATGGAAGTACTTAAGAAGGCAATAAAAAGTAATTTAAATGCCCTTAAAAAGAAACCGATGGATAATTTGCTTGAAACACGTTACGCGCGTTTAATGAGCTATGGAAAGTTCAAAGAAACTGCCAAAAAATAAGGTGGCTAAGCAACGCGACAGCACAATTGAAAAACAGGTAAGACTATTTTTAGAGACATTATTTCAAAGTCAACAAAGCAATAATCCCTCACTTCTTGTTGCATACAGTGGTGGTCTTGACTCAACTGTATTGTTACATGTATTACATCAAATACAAAAAACAGTTTCCTTTGATTTAAGGGCCATGCATATTAATCATGGTCTAAGCCATCACGCAGATGATTGGGCGGCCTTTTGTCAGCATGCATGTGATCAACTGGCGATACCTATTGATACTATCACTGTACATGTCGCTAAAGAAAGTGGCTTAGGTATTGAAGCAGCTGCTAGAAATGCGCGTTATGCCGCATTGAACAATGCTGGTGCGGATTATATCTGCCTTGGCCACCACCAAGATGATCAGGCGGAAACATTTTTACTACAGCTTGCCAGAGGTGCTGGTGTTAAAGGGCTTGCGTCGATGGCACAAGTTGATGCTAAACGACGATTACTTCGACCTTTATTATATGTAAAACGGTCGGTATTAAATGACTATGCCACAAAACATCGGCTTCAATGGATAGAGGATGAGAGTAATAGCGATACACATTTTGATCGCAATTTTATTCGCCATACTTTAATCCCTACTTTTAATAAGCGCTATCAGGATATATCAGGCACACTTTCACGATCTGCTATGCATATGGCTGATGCCAGTCTGTTATTAGGTGAGCTTGCAACAATGGACGCTAAACTGATCATTGATAACAGTCAGCAATTTGGTGTAATTCGATTAGATGCCTTATTTAATTTGAGTCGTGCCAGACAAGGTAATTTAATTCGTTGGTGGTTAGCAAACAATCAGATCAATATGCCGAGCACAGCATTGCTGAATCAAATAATGAATCAATTACAATCAAAGAAAACTGATGCCGCTATTAAAGTACAGGTTGCCGACGATTTAATCGTGATGCGTTATCAACGACATGCATACCTAGTGCGCGAAACGAAAAAGGTAGCTAGTATTAACCAATTGTGGCAAGGTGAAGAGACATTGCTTTTACCAGACCAATCACGATTAACATTTACCAAACAATTAGGTAAAGGATTTGCTTACGAACGAAGAGGGCAGGCCATTCAATTGCGAATTAAAAATAGAGAAGGTGGCGAGTTTTTTAAACCCGCACTTGGTCGGCCAAGGAGGCAGCTAAAGACGGTTATGCAGGCTAGTGCGATACCGCCTTGGCAGCGAGCACAATTACCATTGATTTTTATGGACGAGACATTAGTTATTATTCCTAACATTGGTGTTGATGCCGGGTTAGTAGCAAAAGAGCATGAAGTGGGTTTAGTCGTCTCTTGGGAACCACATACTGGTTAATTAGCTTTTTTGACAAGCAATGGTTCTAAGCTAGGCCAAACATTTTCTAAAATCATCGGTTGCGCACTAGCATTCGCATGAATGCCATCTTGCTGCATAAGTTCGGGATCACCACCTATTCCTTCAAGCAGGAATGGTACATAGGCCGTTTGAAATTGCTGGCTAAGTGCTTTAAATGTCTCGTTAAAATCTTTGGTGTATTTGATACCATAATTGGGTGGAATTTTCATGCCAACAAGTAGTGTTTTTGCTTGACGCCGCTTAGCTTCTTGAATGATTCGGGTTAGATTTTCTTGCATGTTTTCTAAGCTAAGCCCCTGCAAGCCGTCATTACCACCTAATTCAATGATGATGATGTCTGGTTGATGTAGATCGAGCGTTTGTTTGATTTTGTTTGCGCCACCTGACGTTGTTTCCCCACTGATGCTAGCATTGATTACTTTATAATCGAGATGGATTTCAGTAAGTCTTTTTTGCAGCAAATGTACCCATCCTGACTTTTCATCCAAACCATAAGCAGCGGAAAGGCTATCGCCAAAAACGAGTATTTTTTGCTTGGCAAACGCTGGCGAGGCAACTAAAGCCGATAAAATAACACTAATAGTGACAACACATTTAACGAAACCTGTGCGAAAACGCATATCTTCATCTACCAATCAATAATTAACGGAATTATTAATGATAACGCAACAAACAAAGAGTTCGATGACGCCCCCCACATTATTAGCAAACAATCTCTCTAAAACGTACGGCGAAGCAGATAACAAAATTAGCATTTTGCAGGACCTAAATTTAGAGGTCGAAAACGGTGAGAGTGTCGCCATCATTGGTAGCTCTGGTAGTGGCAAGTCAACGTTATTAGGCATATTGGCAGGGCTGGATATACCGACTCATGGGAAGGTTGAAGTGGAAGGCAAACCCTTTAGTCAATTAGATGAAGATGCGCGTGCTGCAACAAGAGGTAAGCGTATGGGGTTTATCTTTCAATCATTTCAGTTGCTGCCTAATTTGACTGCATTAGAAAATGTCATGATTCCGCTGCAGCTGAGTAATGAACAAAACGCAAAAGAGTCTGCGCTTTCTGCCTTATCCATTGTTGGCTTAAGTGAGCGTGTTAAACATTACCCAAAACAATTATCGGGTGGTGAACAACAGCGCGTTGCAATTGCGCGTGCATTTGCATTGCAGCCCGCTATTTTATTTGCTGATGAACCAACAGGTAATTTAGACAAAAAAACAGGTAAGCAGATTGTTGATTTGCTATTCAAGCTGAATGCTGAGTCCTCAACAACCCTTGTTTTAGTAACGCATGATTATCAGCTAGCAAAGCAATGCATGAAAGTTTATGAGTTGCAGGACGGTAAACTTAAACTGGTAGAGATAGCATGATGGCGATTCGTTTAGCTTGGCAACAGTTTTGGGCACAGTGGCGAGCGGGTGATGTACGTGTATTGTTGTTAGCACTCATCGTTGCTGTCACAGCGATTACGGGCGTTACTTTCTTTACTAGTCGTATTGGTGCACATTTAAATACTGAAGGTGGGCTGGTACTAGGCGGTGATATGGTGCTAATAGCAGACCATGCGATACCAGAAAGTGCAATCGACAATGCTATAGAACAAGGTCTACGTTACACCACAACGGCTGAATTTCCAAGTATGGCAATTGTCGGTGACAAAAGCCAGCTTGCTGAAATTAAGGCGTTGAGTCAAGGATTTCCGTTGCGTGGAGACTTAACGGTTCAACTAAATGTTGATGAAGAGCCAAAAGTCATTAAAGCAATTCCCCAACCAGGAGAAGCGTGGATTGAGCCGCGATTAGCTGGATTATTAGCTGTAGGTATCGGCGATTTAGTTGAAGTTGGTTCTACCAAGCTAACGGTATCAGGCATTATTACGCGTGAACCATCACGAGGTGGGGATATGTTTAGTTTTGCCCCTCGCTTGATGATGAATGCGGCAGACTTGGGAAAAACAGAACTCATCCAGTATGGTAGTCGAGTCAAATATCAATTACTTGTTGCAGGCGATGCGGCTTCTGTTAATGCGTTTGGCAAGCTGTTGCAAGACAATTTGCAGAATGGTGAAAGACTTCAGGATTTAAAGACAGCTAGACCAGAGATTAAAAGTGCCCTCGATAAAGCTGAAACTTTTTTAGGGTTGGCAGCAATGGTGAGCATTTTGCTCTCTATTGCAGCGATGTTATTGGCAAGTGGACCATACATTTCACGCAACATAGAAACAGCAGCATTACTGCGTTGCTTTGGAGCGAGTAAAAATCAGATACAACAAATATTACTTTGGCAATTTATGCTGATAGCACTAGTGGGGGCGAGTATAGGCTGTTTGTTTGGCTACTTATTACAAGCCTTGCTTGCTAATATAGCGGGTACATTATTTTTAGATACTCTGCCACCACCTGACTTTTCACCACTTTTTATTGGCTATGCGATCAGTTTTTTGGTTTTACTTGCGTTAATGGTGCCTAATATTCAAGCGATTAAAAATAGCCCAGTAGTCAATATTTTGAGAGCAGATGTTGATGCGAAAGTATCCATTTCTGCGTTTAGATTTATCCCCGTCATGATTGTGGTGGCAATCATTATTATTGCGCTGGCACAATCAATTAAATTAGCGATCACAGTCATCGCGGGTATGCTTGCTGTCAGTCTTTTGAGTGCTGGTATTGCTTATATATTCGCAAATCTGATCTATCAACTAACACAGACTAGCAGACATTATCAACATGGGTTATTCAACCTATTAAAGATTGGGCTTGCTAATTTGAAGCGCAATAAGATATTAACAATTGTGCAAGTCGTTGGCTTCAGTATCGGTGCTATGGTCATTATCTTATTAATGATTGTTAAAAACGATTTGTTAAATGCTTGGCAGCAGGCGTTACCTGAAGATGCCCCCAATCATTTTGCGATTAATATTCAGCCTTCTCAAGTAACATCCATCGAAACATTTCTCAAGAAGTTGGATGTTAATAAGCCAGAAATTTTTCCTATGATAAGAGGTCGGCTAATTGAGAAAAATGGCCAAAGCGTATCAGCTAATATGTATGATGATACGCGTGCAAAAAGGCTAGTGTCTCGTGAGTTTAATCTATCTATGGCGAAAGAAATGCAGGCTGACAATCATCTGCTTGAGGGGCAATGGTGGCAAGACAAAGATAATACCAAACCGATGTTGTCGATAGAGCAGGATATTGCGAGTGCGCTAAACATAAAAATAGGTGATGTACTGACATATGATATCGCTGGTAGAAAAATAGATTTAAATGTCACCAGCATCCGTAAAGTTGATTGGGACAGTATGCGGGCTAATTTTTTTGCTGTCACACCTCCTAATACACTCGATGATTATCCTAAAAGCTTTATGACCGCATTCTATTTGAAAGATAAGGACACCCATCTATTAGATCAGCTTGTTAAATCGAACCCGAACTTAACCATTATTAATGTTGCCAGTTTAATGGAGCAGGTAAGGGGTATTATGCAGAAAATGAGTTTAGCAGTCTCGACTGTGTTTGTTTTATGTGTTGTTGCAGGACTGGTGGTTTTATATGCAGCATTGATTGCAACACGAGATGCGCGTGCAAAAGAAGCTTCTTTGCTGCGGGTATTTGGCGCATCAAAAAGACAAGTCAGCGCTGTGATGTTGGCAGAGTATTTTGGTATAGCGTTGATAGCAGCCTCTGTTGCTTTACTTACTGCAAATCTAATCGCCTATTACATAAGCAGTCAAATGTTTGAAATTCCCTATAGCAT
>JBFIDU010000002.1:0-21873 GCA_041603755.1 Methylophilaceae bacterium | reverse complement strand
TTCGATGCTTATTGGGGAGAAATTTTCCAGCGTCTGTCACGATGCTTCGTAACTCGTCCATACTGAGTGATTTAACACCGTCACCAAAATGGATTTTAATCCCAAGTAATTTTAACCATGCCTCAACGAATAAATTAACAAACCAGACGACTGGGTATAAAACCCTGAGCAAGGGGTAGAGGATATAACTAACAAAGATGCCTACTTTTTCTGCGTACGCGGCTGCAATAATTTTTGGTGAAATTTCACTAAAAATCAATATGGCAAAGGTAACTGTAATGGTGCTCAAAACAAGCTCCCATTCACCTTCTCCAAACAAATTAACGGTGATAATCGTTACGAGCGTGGCAAGTGCTGTATTGACAAAATTATTGCAAAGAAGAATGACGCCTAATAGCTTATCAGTCTGAAGGAGTAGGGCGTTTGCGAGCTTAGCGCCACGGTGTCCCTGCTTAACCAAATGTCGTAATCGATAACGATTGACTGACATAAGCGCAGTTTCAGACATAGAGAAAAATGCCGATAACATAAGCAAGATGACGAGGCCGCCAAACTGCCAAGAAAGTGGGATATTGTCCAAGCGTGTATTAAGTCGTAATGATAATTAAATGCTAAGTTTAACCTTAAATTCGCATCCTGTTAATCATCGCATTGGTTAAGCGATGACTTCCTCTTCATTATCTTTTTTCTTTTTGTCCAAGTCGCCGATTAAATTAGCGCGGCTGACACCAAGTAATAGTGCAACAGGGCAAGCAACAAGTACTGATGAGTAAATGCCAAACATAATGCCAACTGTTAGCGCTAATGAGAAGTAGTGTAGTACTTCACCGCCAAACAGTAGCATAGATCCAACCATCGTAAGCGTTAGGGTGTGGGTGATAACGGTCCGAGAAAGGGTACGGGTAATCGCATTGTCGATGACTTCAATTGTTCCAGCTTTACGCATTTTGCGGAAGTTTTCTCGTACACGGTCAAATACCACGACAGATTCATTCACTGAATAGCCTAACACAGCCAAAATCGCAGCCAGTACGGTCAAGCTAAATTCCCACTGGAAGAAGGCAAAAAACCCGAGAATAATAATCACATCATGCATGTTGGCAATAATGGCTGAGACTGCAAAACGCCACTCAAAGCGCATTGCTAGGTAGGCGGCAATTCCAAACAGCACAATTAATAAAGCTAGGGCACCGTTTTCAAATAGTTCATCACCGACTTGAGAGCCTACTGATTCTACACGGCGTATTTCTACTGAGCTATCGGCTGCACGCAGTGCTTGGCTGACCTCTTCTGAAAGTTGCGCGATGGAAAGTTCTTTTTTGATTGGTAAACGAATCAATACATCTTGGCTGGTGCCAAAATTTTGTACGGTGGCATCTTTAAGATCGATATTATTCATGGCTGATCTTATACTTTCAATATCAGCAGCATGTGGGTATGTCACCTCCATGACCGTGCCGCCTGTAAAGTCAACACCATAATTCAGGCCACGTGTGGCAAGAAAGAATATTGCCAGGATAAATGTGACCAATGAGATTGTGGTCGTGAGACGACCATAGCTCATGAAGGGGATGTCTTTTTTAATTCTAAAAAATTCCATATTGTTCGCTCGTTATTCTTAACTGAAGTAATTAATCGGCTTTGTAAATTTGACCAATAGAAAGCTTCTCGATCTTACGACGATAGCCATAAATTAGGTTCACAATCGCTCGTGAAACCATGACTGCACTGAACATGGATGTCAGAATACCTAACACGTGTACCACTGCAAAACCTTTGATCGGCCCAGTACCGAACATAAATAGTGCTGCACCCGCTATCAATGTAGTGATGTTTGAGTCAAGAATGGTACCAAACGCTTTATCGTATCCTATGCGGATGCTGGCTTGTGGCGTGTTGCCATCACGCAATTCTTCACGGATACGTTCATTAATCAAAACGTTGGCGTCAATCGCCATCCCCAGTGTGAGTGCAATCGCAGCCAAGCCAGGCAACGTCAGTGTTGCTTGCAACATCGAAAGTAAGGCAATCAGTAATAGTAGATTGATGCCAAGGGCTGTGACAGAAACAGTACCAAATAGAACGTAGTACATGATCATCATGACCGCGATAGCGGCAAAGCCCCAAAGTGTTGAATTAACACCACGTTTGATATTTTCTTCACCCATGCTTGGACCAACAGTCCGTTCTTCAATAATTTCCATTGGTGCTGCTAGTGCACCTGCTCGCATTAATAAAGAGAGATCATTGGCTTCTTGCAGATTTTCCATACCAGTGATAACAAACTGAGAAGAGAGTTCCGCCTGAATTGTAGGAGCAGTTAATACTTCTTTTTTGCCTTTTTCAACCAGAATAACCGCCATTCTTCTGTTGATGCCATCGCGGGTTGTTAATTTCATTGACCCAGCACCTTTGGAATCTAAGCTAACTGCAATTTCTGCCCCAGCACCTTGTTGGCTCGGTTTAGGGCTAGCTGAGACTAGGTTTTCTCCAGAAAAAACAACGCGTTTAGAAACGAGAAGCGGTTCATTGATTCTTGAATATAGTAATTCGCTGCCTGCTGGAATAATACCTTTAAGCGCGTCTTCGATTTTTTTCGGATCAAAGTCTCTTGCATCACTGCGTGTCCCGTGCGCGGTTACCATACGTACTTCTAACGCAGCGGTGCGACCTAAAATTTCTTTTGCTTTTGCTGTATCTTGAACCCCAGGTAACTGTACAACTATACGATCTAAGCCTTGCTGTTGAACGATTGGCTCTGCAACACCCAGCTCGTTTATACGATTATGTAAGGTAAGTAGGTTTTGCTTAAGTGCAAACTCTTGAATTTTCTTTTGTGTTATGTCACTTGGTGTGGCAATCAACTTGAGCGCTTTATCACTGCCAGTTTTTGTGTAAGTCAAATCAGGATAATTTGTTTCTAACAGTCTACGTGCTTTTTCTCTTTCCTCTTCACTTTCAAAGCTGACTTCAACTTTTAAATTGTCGCGGGATACGCCAGTGTAATTAATTTTTTCATTACGCATTGCTGTACGAAAGTCACCAACGTTACTTTCTACTGATTTTTCTAGTGCAGCTTGCATATCAACTTGTAACAAAAAATGTACGCCGCCACGCAGATCTAAGCCTAGGTACATCGGTTTTGCACCAATGGAGAGTAACCAGTCGGGCGTCTGTGATAGTAGATTTAACGCAACGGTATAATCTTCCGCTGTCAAAGTTTCTGTAAGCTTGTCTTTCGCTTTGAGTTGATCTTCAGGCTTGTCAAAACGAACCTTTACACCAGAGGCATCTAAATAAATACCATTGAATTTAATGTCAGCCAATTTTAGTGCAGCCTCGACTTTGCTTAATAATGCTTGGTCTGCTTTTAATGAGGCTCTGGCAGGACTGATCTGTACAGCTGGCGATTCACCATATAGATTGGGAACGGTATAGAGTAATCCAATGATGACTGATGCAGCAATTAATACATATTTCCACGTAGGATAGCGGTTCATATTTGTGGCTCGCTTAAAGCTAGTTGGTATAAAAATTAAGTTGAGTTATGCGGATTTTAATGTGCCAGGTGGTAATAGTGTTTGTACTGCATGCTTCTGTACATGAATCACGGTATTTGCGGCAATTTCAATACCAATGAAATTGTCATTTACTTTAGTGACTTTTCCTATCACGCCACCAGTTGTTGCAACTTCATCGCCAACTTTTAGTGCTGCAATCATCGCTTTATGTTCTTTTGCCTGTCTCATCTGTGGGCGGATGAGCATAAAATAAAATAGAACAAAAATGATCAGCATGGGAGCTAAACTTAATAAATCAGTGCCTGGTGCAGCAGCAGCTGCATATGCATTTGAAATAAACATATCGGATTTTCCTAAATTGTGTAACATCTAAAATTTAAGGCAGGATTTTAACACAGAGTATTGTGGATGCGCGTGAAGTATTGATAGCTTGTAAAACAAACCTATTGATACGATTTTTTATTAGATTGCGCACGTGAGTGCAATCTAAATAGTAGAACGTTAGGCAGCTTCTTGCTTGTTGATAGGAAATACGTTCGCAAATGAATCAACGTTTTTATGTGTAGCTTTGGCAAGACATTCTTTTGTGCACTTTGCACAAGCGCCACACTGGGAGCCAACGCCCAGCACTTTATTCAATGCTTTCATGCTGGTTGCGCCATGCGCGATGGCATTGTTAATATCACGTTCCGTGACAGCGTTACACACACAAACGTACAAAATCATACTCCATAAACAAGAACGATACTGAGAATTATTCTCGTTTGTTCTTTGTTTGTCAAGTAGCTGGCAGGAAATTTAGCGATTGGAATAAAAAAAGCTGCCAAAGCAGCTTTTTGCGTTTATTGTTATTTTATTCGGCATCTTCGATATGAGATTGTAAATAATTAGGTAAAGTCACATCGTTAATCAAGGTTTGTTGCGTCTCAATCCAGTCAATTGCTTCTTCGCTGGCTTCTAATAACGCTTCAAATAAGTCGCGTGTCACAAAATCTTGCATTTCTTCGCATACTGATATAGCTTCAATTAGTGCTGGTCTGTGAATATCACGCTCAAGTTTTAAATCACCGTTTAAACATTCAACCACGTTTTCACCAATTAATAATTTTCCTAGCACTTGTAGGTTTGGTAGTCCTTCCAGAAATAGAATACGCTCGATAATTTTATCGGCTTCTTTCATGGTACGAATTGACTGTTTGTATTGGTAGTCATTCAGTCTTTCCAAGCCCCAATTACGAAACATGCGTGCATGTAAGAAATATTGATTGATAGCAGTCAGCTCATTTTTAAGTACTGTATTAAGTACAATAAGGATTTTTTTATCTGTTTTCATTATGTTGTCCTATGCTGCTGGTTGTTGCATTTGGCTTTGTTGGTAATTTTCTAATCCAACTAGACTAATGAGTTTTAGCTGTTTTTCCAGCCAATATGCGTGATCCATTTCTGTATCCTCTAATTGTTGTACTAGCATATCGCGTGTCACAAAGTCTTCTGCTTTTTCACAAGCATCAATAGCACTTTTTAGATTTTTAACCACTTGATATTCCAGTGCTAAATCATTTTCCAGCATTTGTTTAACATTTTTGCCAATATTGAGTGCGTCACGTTTTGCAACATTTGGCGTTCCTTCTAGGAATAATATACGTTGAATAATGAGCTTAGCATGCAAATGTTCATGTTCAGACTCGTGCAACATATGTGCAGCTAATTGTGGCATACCCAAATCGGAAACCATTTCACCATGAATCAAATATTGATCGCTGGCTGATAACTCACCCGTCAATAAGTGGTTCAGGATGTCAATAATTTTTTTGTTGCCTTTCACTGTATTTCTCCTGTCTGTTGATGTTCTACATGTTACGCATGTTTACATCAAGAGGCAACATAAAAATAACATTAGTTATTGATTTTTAAAGGTTTTATTAATAGAAATAACAATGAAAACCATTCTTACTTAGCGTCTTTGATTAAGTGTTTTGGTTAGATAGAACAGCACGCTTTCTAATAAATTCAGCTTTGAACGGATCAAAAAGGTTTGATTCAATCGCTTCTCGCATACCTTGCATCAGTGTCTGGTAATAATGCAAATTATGTATTGTATTTAATCGCGCACCTAAAATCTCACCTACTTTATGCAAATGATGTAAGTAAGCGCGCGTGAAATGTTGGCAAGTGTAACAGTTACAGTCAGCATCTAAAGGCTGCATGTCTTGCTTATAAGTGGCATTTTTGATTTTAACGTCACCATACTGCGTGAATAGCCAGCCATTGCGTGCATTACGGGTTGGCATAACGCAGTCGAACATATCGATACCGTGGCTGACCGCGTTCACCAAATCTTCGGGCGTGCCTACCCCCATGAGGTAACGCGGTTTATCTTGCGGCATCTTTGGGGCAGTATGTGCCAAAATTCTCTTCATATCTGCCTTGGGCTCACCAACAGATAATCCACCTATCGCATATCCATCAAAACCTATGGATTCGAGACCTTCTAGAGAAATATCTCTCAAATCTTCATACATTCCGCCTTGAATGATGCCAAACAATGCATTTCTGTTGCCTTGATGTGCATCTTTACTTCTTTTGGCCCAGCGTAAGGATAGTAGCATGGAATCTTTTGCTTCCAGATGCGTGGCGGGATATGGAGTGCACTCATCAAATATCATCACAATGTCGCTGTTTAATATTTTTTGAATACGCATAGACTCTTCAGGTGTTAAAAAACAAGTGTCACCGTTGATTGGGCTTTGAAACTTCACGCCATCTTCGCTGATTTTTCGCATATCGCCCAGGCTAAACACCTGAAAGCCACCAGAATCAGTTAGTATAGGTTTATCCCATCCCATAAATCGATGTAAACCACCATGGGCTGTTATAACATCCAAACCAGGACGTAGCCACAAGTGGAATGTGTTGCCTAAAATGATTTCTGCCTTAATATCTGTTAGTTCTGATGGCGACATGGCTTTAACTGTCCCATAGGTTCCAACTGGCATGAATGCTGGTGTTTCAAGTTTGCCATGTGCAAGATTTAAAGTGCCACGACGAGCCTGCCCGTCTGTGGCATGTAACGTGAATATCATAGGAATCAAATTGCTAAATAAATATTTAGCGCGATATTAACACAGTGAAAAATTCTCAGTGTTTTAACACCGTAGGTTGGTGTCTAATGACGTGCGGCATCGTTGGCAATCTCTTTATGGTTAGGTAACTGGGCTGGGATTGACTTTATGTCCGCCATTGGCGCCCCGACGACACGATTACGCCCTGAATTTTTTGCAGCATATAGCGCAGCATCAGCTCGTGGAATAATTTGTTCTGGTGATTCACCCTCGATACGCTCAGCGACACCTGCACTGAATGTGATGACTATATGTTGATCACTGTGCATGAAAAACTGTTTAGTTAGTTTCCGTTGCACGCGCTCTATGACTTTAATAGCATCGGCTTGCATAGTATTGGGTAGAATAATGATGAACTCTTCACCACCATAGCGTGCCAATACATCCGTTGTTCGTTTTGCGTCTTTAATAACACTGGCAAAATGCGCTAGCGCCTCGTCACCCGTGCTGTGACCTAGCTTGTCATTGAGTTGCTTAAAGTGATCAATATCCATCATGGCGATACTGAGTTCTGTGTGATGACGGTCAGCGCGGCTGAACTCCCGTTCCAGTGCTTCTTCCATCCCACGACGATTCAGTGTGCCTGTTAAATAATCTTCATTAGCCACTTCATTGATATATTCCAGAACAGAAGTTAATTCCTGAATTTTCTGTTCTGCTTCACTGATTCTAAGTTGACTATCAGTGAACTCTTCACGCGTGCGTTGAACTGTTAATCCTATTGAGCGCGTATCTTCAAGTACATTTTTGAGTACACCATTTAATTCATCAATACCTTTAATAGTGCTCAATTTCTTCTGATGGGATTCTATTTTCTGGTGATAATCATCAGTCGTCTCTGTCATATCAACTAGTCGCGCAATAAAGGTAGCAGCCATTTGCTTCAATAAGTTTTGTGCGTTGCTAATGGCAGGTTTTATACTATCTTGCTTATGAAGTAGTTCTTTTAAACTGCTCTCAGCGTTCTGCAGAGAAAGTGTGGTGATAGGTTTGCTCAGCACATCGTTAACGATATCAATTTGACCTTTTAGCCAATGATCGTCTGCTGTGAATTCAGCCATGTTTTTTACAAGTAGGCTCAACAAGTCAATAAGTGTCTTATTGATGTTTTCTTTTTCTTCCATTGCTGTTTCTAGTGAGAACAGAATGTTCTTTAAACTATTGCTACATTTTGTCAGCGTTTGTGCAGACAAGTCTTTGCGTAAATCTGTCAGCAGGATTTGTGCGTCTTGTTGCGACTTCGGTATATCTTTAAGTAGAGGAATGACGGCTAACTCAAGTGTTCTTATCATCATTTCACGTAACTGTACAAGCGCTTGGTCTTGATTAGCAGGCGCTGAATTTCCTAGAAGGTGATGCTGTGTATGTGTACTGTTTTCATTTGGTGATGTGTTAGCTGCTACATGATCATTGACAGTTTCAATCGCATCAGCTGTAGACTCACTACCCCAAGAGCGCATTAAAGCCTGTACTTTGTCTGCCAGCATATCTGGGTCTTTAGAAAAATTCATTAACACACGGCTGAGCCCTTGTCTTTTACGGCTGAGCGTAATCCCTTTGTGGTTCGTTTCTAATTGTTTTAATAAAGTGCTAATCAGTGTGGACCAATTAATATTGCTTGTAGAGTTGGTTGATGGTGTGCTAGTAAACAACTTGCGGAACTTTATCTCTAAATCTGCCCAGTCTTGCTCTTTGATTGCTAGCGATATTCCTTTTTCAGCTTCTGCGTATTGTGGAGATTTCTTACCTGCATTAATCAGTACATCTTTCAAAATTTCATAAACAGAAGGTGCTTTGTTGCCAACAATTTCATTATATTTGGCAGCATAGTTTTCAGGTGTAGGAGGCAAACCCTCCTTAACCAGTTGGATCAAGGTTTGGCGCGCAATATCAGCCGCAGCAAGTTTATGTTTTGGTTGCACCACAATATAGCTCTTTGCAGATAAATGGTTAAATGAATGCCTATCATACAAATAGGCGTAAGATTTTTATCGGTGAATAAGCGCGTGTTTTTCGCGTTTATTTAATTAATCAGTGCTATTAAGGATATTAATTAGAGGATAAGACGTAATATATATCGTGCAAAAAAATGAAAGCATGCAGTAAAAGCATTTTGCAATGAATGAGATTTGATATACTGGTATGCACACATTTATTGAACTCAAGCAAATATGACAGAGACAGACAAAAAACTATCAAGAAGAGCAACTGATCACTCGGAGAGTCCAAGTCTTAGAGAGAGAGGTATTTATTTACTACCAAACCTATTTACATCTGCGGCTTTATTTTCAGGTTTCTATGCAATTGTCAGTGCGATGAATTTTAAATATGAGCAAGCTGCTATTGCGATATTTGTGGCCATGGTCATGGATGGGCTTGATGGTCGTGTTGCAAGAATGACAAATACTCAAAGCGCATTTGGTGCTGAGTACGATAGTTTATCCGATATGGTTTCTTTTGGTGTTGCACCAGCCCTGATTATGTATGTTTGGGCGTTAAAACCACTTGGCAAGATTGGCTGGATTGCAGCCTTTATCTATTGTGCGTGTGCCGCTCTGAGGCTAGCAAGGTTCAATACTAAGCTTGAAGATCCATTTCAAGATAAACGTTTTTTTCAAGGCCTACCGAGCCCTGCTGCAGCTGCATTACTAGCGGGTTTTGTTTGGGTGTCATATGAGTATGGTATTTCTGGTCGTGAGATCTTTTTTGGCGCAATTAAAATGCAGTGGTTAGCTTGGGGTTTGACAGTATTTGCGGCAGGCTCTATGGTTAGCGACTTAAGTTTTTACAGTGGCAAAGATGTCAATTTGAAAAAAAGTGTTCCGTTTGTTGCAGTGCTTGCCATCATGCTTGGGTTTGTATTGGTGTCTTACAGTCCGCCAGAGGTATTATTTGCCGTGGTGTTTGTTTATGCATTATCTGGCTATTATTTGTGGATTAGAGCAAAACTAAAAAAAACAACGGCAAGTTAATGTTGTGCAACGATTGACGAATAATAAAAAAGTTACTTATAATGAGTTTATGTATAGCAATGCTACATTTCAAGTAATTCATTCCTTAAGCGGCTTGTGTCTTTCAAGCCTAGCACTACTGCTGCGCGTTAGCGCACATTAATTTTACCCCTCCAGTACAAACGTATCTTGCTCGCGCATATCGCATGCGGCGGGTAAAACCATTTATAATCTAGTGCATTGATTAAGGAATACAATATGAAACAAGAACAAGTGATCATTTTTGATACGACTTTGCGTGATGGTGAACAAAGCCCTGGCGCAGCCATGACCAAAGAAGAAAAAATACGCATTGCTCGCCAATTAGAAAAATTAGGTGTTAATGTCATTGAAGCAGGTTTCGCTGCAGCAAGTCCAGGAGACTTCGATGCAATACAAGCGATTGCTGGTTTAATTACAAAATCTACAGTTTGTTCGTTAGCGCGTGCCAGTGAGAATGACGTGCGCAGAGCTGGTGAGGCAATTACGCCTGCGATGCAGCATGCAGAAAAAAATGGGCGAATCCATACCTTTATTGCTACTAGCAAAATCCATATGGAAAATAAGCTTAGGATGACGGAAGATCAAGTTGTTGAGCGCGCCGTACAAGCTGTGAAATGGGCCTTGGAGTATACACATGATGTTGAGTTCTCAGCGGAAGATGCCGTCCGTTCAGAGGTGGATTTTTTAGTCCGTGTGTTTGATGCGGTGATTGAAGCTGGCGCAACAACAATTAATGTGCCGGATACGGTTGGTTATAGCATCCCAGCAGCATGGGGAGAGCGCATGGCTACATTAATAAAGCGTGTTAAACATTCGGATAAAGTGGTTTGGAGTACACACTGTCACAATGATTTAGGCATGGCGGTTGCTAACTCATTAGCAGCGGTAGCCAATGGTGCGCGCCAGGTTGAGTGCACGATTAATGGATTAGGCGAAAGGGCGGGTAACGCAAGTTTAGAAGAGGTGGTGATGGCGATAAAAACACGCCATGACTTCTTTAACTTAGAAACTCGAATAGATACAACACAGATTGTTCCTGCATCCAAGTTGGTCTCGACGATTACAGGATATCCAGTACAACCAAATAAGGCTATTGTTGGGGCGAATGCGTTTGCGCATGAAAGTGGCATCCATCAAGATGGTGTGTTAAAACACCGTGAAACTTATGAAATCATGCGCGCTGAAGATGTGGGTTGGAACACTAATAAATTAACTTTAGGTAAGTTATCAGGGCGAAATGCTTTCAGGACACGGTTAAAAGAGTTAGGCATTGAGTTGTCCAGTGAAGATGCATTAAATGCTGCATTCGCCCGTTTTAAAGCCTTGGCAGATAAAAAGTCTGAAATATTCGATGAGGACTTACATGCATTAGTCAGTGATGAAGTAGTGAGTGAGGCAAACGAGCAGTATAAATTAGTCTATTTACAAGTCGCCTCGCAAACAGGTGAGGTGCCCCATGCAGTGATTACCTTATCAGACGGCGGGAATGAATTGCGGGCAGAAGCAGACGGCGGTGGCCCTGTTGATGCTAGTTTTAAAGCAATTGAGGAAATTGTCAGTAGCGGCGCTGAGTTGCAACTTTATTCTGTCAATAACATTACCAGTGGTACTGATGCGCAAGGTGAAGTCACCGTACGTTTGTCAAAAGGTGGTCGTATAGTGAATGGGCAAGGCGCTGATACCGATATTGTGATTGCATCAGCGAAGGCGTATTTGAATGGTTTGAATAAGTTGTATAACAAGGCCGAAAAACTCAATCCGCAAGTTTAATTCTTCGTAAAATAGCGCAAATACAGCGTTGTGTTCACTTGCCGTACTGTAGTGTACTGTCTGCGTTCACACGCCTTGTCTTTGCGCTATTTAACAAAGAATTCTGTAAGTAGATCAACTAGGTCTTTGATAAGTTTAATTGCAATCAAGGGTGGCTTTAAACAGTTGCCTATCTGTATCAGCTTTTTGTATTTTAATTTATACATGATGTTACTCATAAAATTTAAGTAACAGTTAATATATATCCGCAAGTTGCATTATCATGCGATAGCGCTATTTTAAAGGCACTAGTTAAAGAATTTGATATGCCAAAAAGAAAACAAACACTGTTAATTTTTATTGCATTGTTTTGTACCTATTTCTTTTGGGGCTCGACTTATTTAGCGATACGCTTTGGCATAGAAAGTTTTCCGCCGTTTATGCTTGCTGGTCTACGCTATCTTGTGGCTGGGATTGTTCTATATATTGTGATGCGATACTTGGGCTGCCGAAATCCAACATGGGCGGAGTGGAAAGGCGCGGCAATTATTGGTGCGTTATTGCCAGCGATGGGCAATGGTACAGTGTGCTTTGTGCAGCAAACAGTGAGTTCAAGCGTGGCTGCATTGTCCATCGCTACAGTGCCTGTCTGGATGGCGATATTTTCGACACTATGGGGGCACCATATAACCAAGCGAGAATGGCTGGGTATTGCCGTTGGCTTTTTTGGTATTCTCTTGCTCAATATCGGTGGTAGTTTATATGGCGACTTAAGTAGTGCATTGCTATTGATATTTGCCGCAGCAAGTTGGTCTTTTGGTTCTGTATGGGGGAAACACCTTCCCATGCCGATAGGCTTGATGGGCGCGGCGTGTCAGATGCTGATAGGTGGTATTGTGTTAATGATCGTAAGCACTTTTTCTGGAGAGATATGGCCAGCAACAATTAGCTATAAATCTTGGGGCGCAATGTTATATTTAGTGCTGTTTAGTTCTTTGGCTACATACTCAGCATACCAATGGCTACTCAAAAATGTACCACCATTAGTAGCGAGTAGTAATACATTTGTTAACCCAGTAGTGGCCTTTATAGTGGGTGTTTTATTTGCCAATGAAACCATTGCAAACAACGAATATATAGCTTTGGCAGTGATTATTGTCGGCGTGATATTGATATTAACTTCTCATGGTAAGAAAGAAACGATTTAATATGAAACAGGATGCTAAACAACAAAATCTAGCATTGTTCGATTTGGATAATACGCTTTTAGCAGGAGACTCTGATTACAATTGGAGTTTGTTTTTGATTGATGAGGGCTTACTTGATGCGCAGTCTCATCACGCGCGAAATGAGCAGTTTTATCAAGACTATAAGAATGGAAACTTAGATATCTTTGCTTTTCTGAAATTTCAACTGCAACCATTATCGCAACATCCAAAAGCATTTCTTGATGCATTGCATATAAAGTATATGGATAAGATAATTCGGCCGATGATGACAGATAAAGCGCAGGCACTGGTCAATCAACACAAAGAACAGGGCGATTTATGTGTGGTGATTACAGCAACCAATAGTTTTGTGACAAAACCAATTGCTACAGCTTATGGGATTGAACATCTGATTGGGACCGACCCTGAAATCGTTAACGGTGAATTTACTGGGAATGTAAGCGGTGTGCCTAGCTTTCAAGATGGGAAAGTAACACGATTGAATGACTGGTTGGCTGAGCGAGGACAAACACGTGAAGACTTTAAAGCCAGTTACTTTTATAGTGACTCACATAATGATTTGCCACTGCTGAAACTAGTCACGAACCCTGTAGCGGTTGATGCTGATCCGCAATTGACGGCCTATGCTGAGGCTTATGGCTGGCCTCATATCAGTTTACGCTAGATGCGATGTAGAAAAAGCTCTAAAACAACTCTAGTGCCGATATAGGATAGTACTAATAAGCCAAACCCAGATAATGTCCAGCGAATCGCTTTTTGACCTCGCCAGCCATAGCGGTAACGACCAAACAGTAGCCATGCGTAAATAAACCATGATGCAATTGAGAAAATAACTTTGTGCGTGAATTGTAGTGGCTTACCAAAGATTTGTTCTGAAAATAGCATACCGCTGGCTACTGTAAGTGTAAGTAGAATAAATCCTAGTGTGATTACTTTAAACAATAGGCTTTCCATGACCATCAATGGTGGGAAGTCTGGTAGTTTAATGAAAGTCGGCTTATTGTGCAGGCTGCGTTCAGCTATTGCCATTAACAGCGCATGCATAGCCGCGAAGGTAAATAAACTATATGCCAGCACTGCGATAGCAACATGTGCCATAAACCATGAGGCCTCAGCATAAGGTGCTATGTAGTCATGAATAGAGAGTGCGGACAATAAAACGAACAGTGCTGCCGGTGGCAGGACAAAACATTGCAGGATGTCAATTTTATGCTTGAGGTTTGCCAGCCAGTATATCAATGCAGTAAGCCATAAAATAGCAGAGATGGCATAAAACAAGCCAAAATTAAAGTTACCGACGGCAAAAATGTCTTTATACAGTAGGCCGCCATGCAGTAGTAAGCCTAGCGCAATCATTGCAGAGTGTAGCTTTAATGAATAGACTTGTTCATCAGAGGTGCGACTGAGTTTGGCAATCCGCCAAAAATCAAAAGCTACCGCTAGATAGATAAATGCGACAACGAGATATGGAATTAAATGTTGCATCTCGCAATTATGTCAAAACTCACGCCAATCGCATAGCATGATGTAAAATTAACACAAATCAATTGAAGCCATATCAAAAGACATGGCGCGCTTAGGGTAATCAATTATGTTGGAAAATTTAACTGGACGTTTACAAGGCGTCATTAAAAACTTACGTGGACAAGCACGCTTAACTGAAGACAATATCAAAGATGCCATGCGTGAAGTACGTATGGCCTTGCTAGAGGCGGACGTTGCTTTGCCTGTGGTTAAGGATTTTATTGCAAAAGTTAAAGACCGAGCCAATGGGCGTGAGGTACTGCAAAGCCTAACTCCAGGACAAGCGGTCATTGAGGTGGTGAATGAGGAGCTAACTGAGCTAATGGGTAAAGCCAATGTTAAGCTCAACTTAGCAGCAGTACCGCCAGTCGTCATTTTAATGGCAGGCTTGCAGGGGTCAGGTAAAACAACGACTTCAGCCAAATTGGCAAAACTATTAAAAGCAGACAAGAAAAAAGTACTACTCTCTAGTGCGGACGTATATCGCCCTGCAGCGATTACCCAGTTGAAAACACTCGCCAAACAACTGGATGTGGATTGTTTTGATAGTCATGCAGGACAAAAACCGATTGAGATTGCGCAACAGACGATGGCTTATGCCAAAGCCAATTATTATGATGTTGTCATATTCGATACAGCGGGTCGCTTAGGTATTGATGAAGTCATGATGGCTGAGATACAAGCCTTGCATACGCAACTGAAACCAGCAGAAACCCTGTTTGTAGTAGATGCTATGCAAGGTCAAGATGCGGTAAATACAGCCAAAGCCTTTGGTGAAACACTGCCATTGACTGGTGTTGTGCTCACCAAGTTAGACGGAGATGCAAGGGGTGGTGCTGCGCTATCAGTGCGTCATGTTACAGGCAAGCCTATTAAGTTTATTGGGGTCAGTGAAAAAGTCGATGGTTTGGAACCATTTCACCCAGAGCGCATGGCAGGCCGGATTTTGGGCATGGGGGATGTATTAGGGTTGATTGAGCAAGCCCATAAAAATGTCGACATGGAAGAGGCGAAAAAAGTCGCCGACAAAATCAAGAAAGGCGCCAAATTTGATTTAGAAGATTTTAAAACGCAAATGATGCAAATGCGTAAAATGGGCGGAATGGGCGCGCTAATGGATAAAATGCCTGCGCAGATGGCAGAAATGGCGTCTAAAGTAAATCAAGATGATGCTGAAAAATCGCTCCGTCGTATTGAAGGCATTATCAATAGCATGACACCACTTGAAAGACGTAAACCAGAACTCATCAAAGCAACACGTAAAAAACGGATTGCGGCGGGTAGTGGTGTACAAGTGCAAGAAGTGAATCGTTTATTGAAGCAGTTTGAAGAAACGCAAAAAATGATGAAAATGTTCAGTAAAGGCGGCATGGGGAAACTTATGCGCGGCATGGGAGGTCTGATGGGTGGTAAGTTGCCGGGTATGCGATAAGAATGACACCAGACCTGCTTCAAATCAAATTATTTCAGAAATATACAATTTAAATTGCTAAACAATGTTGACCAAAGTGCTGGTTTCCAGCATAATCGCGGTCTTGCATTTTTTGAGCAACAACCAAAAAGCATCAAGTAGATAATGGGGAGTTAGCTCAGATGGTAGAGCAGCGGACTTTTAATCCGTTTGTCGCGGGTTCGATCCCCGCACTCCCTACCAAACAAAACAAAAGGGTTACGTGTAAACGTGACCCTTTTTCTATTTCTGCTAGCATTATTTGGAATGCGATTTTAACGCTGGTATTTGTATTAGTTGATGCGCGATTATTTCAATATTTTTTATAAAAAATGCATTGTTGCGTGTAAATTAGCATGTTTTATCCATATTTTATTAAAGTAACACGCCTAAATGGCGTAATAACTAGCTCAAGAACCAGTTTGTTATTAGAATAACTATTAACAAATTAGATTGTCAGCGATAAAACTATAACAATGTTATAAAAGGAAGTTTGGAGGACATGTCAGAGAATACGGTCGCGAATGACGAGGATAAGTATTTAACGCAGCATCCTGTTGCTATTGCTCAAGTGTTAAACGAACTTGCTAAAAACAAGACAACATTGAATTTGTCCTTTAATCAAGGTCGAGATCAGGGTTTAACAACTGTTATTGGTGTGAGTAAAGACAAGAAGTTTGTGTATCTGGATAAGAGCCTAGATGCTGGCTTTAATAAAAGACTACTTGCAAGCGACTATATTGTTTTTTCAAAAACAGACGGGATTCGGGTCAGGTGGTCTGCGAGAAAGCTCACAGAGGTGAGGCTAACGGATGGCGAGGCATTAAAAATGCCGTTGCCTACAAAATTGTATCGCTTCCAACGCAGAGAGTTTTTCCGATCATTAACGCCAGTGACCAGTCCAGTTATTTGTTATATTCCTTACCGTAATCCGACAAATGACCGTGATGAAAAGTTAGAAATGGTGTTAGTGAATGCCAGTTTGGGTGGGATTGGTACGTTTGTTACAGATCACTTATCTTCCATTATAGAGTTAGAACAAGTGTTTCAGAATTGTGCTATTTCACTGCCTAATTATGGCGATATTGAGACGAGTTTATGTGTCAAACACATCACTGAAACAGTCATGTTGAATGGATCAAAAAAATTTCAGGTCGGCTTCCAATTTATTAATCTCTCTCATGAAGATCAGCGTGTGATACAGAAGTATGTATTACAGTTAGAACGGGAAGCGCTTGTGCAAGCGAGAGGGGATGGTTTGTAACTGACAGTTGGCTTATACAGTAAAAATGGTAGCAATATCTATTTAGGTTTTTTTAATTCGTTACTAAAGGTGACTTAGTTGACCGAACAATCAAGGAACGATATTTTATTTGAAGTGTTAATGCGTGGTGTGTCAGATGAAGCGTTTTTAATCGATGCTGAATCAATGCAACTGCTAAGTGTAAGTGCACGTGTTAACAAAACGTTTGATGAAACGTTAGCCGAGTTACAAGAAAAAGAGTTAGATGAGTTGATTGGTGTTAGTCAAGAAGATTTATCTGCTTTTATCAGTTCGCAGCAGATAATGTCTAAGCTTGTCAGCATGAATAAGCAGCAAGCGATCCGTTATTTTGATTTACAGCATCTAAAAGTAGCGCAGTTTAGCGATAGTGGCAGTACCTATTTATTGGTCATTAAGCCAACAACGCAGTCTGTTATTAATCAGGAGTTTGATGAAAACGATACGCGCTTTAAGATGCTAGTTAGAAACACCCCTGGTCTGGTGTTTGAATTTCAAATTGATGCACAAGGACAAATACTGTTTCATTACTTAAGTGATGGCTGTAAAGCACTGTTGGGGCTGGAACCAGAGGTGCTCAAAGAGACGCCTAATGCATTTTTTGACATTATGAATAAAGATGACTTTGATGTGTTTGAGGAAAAGCTCAAAACTTCATCATCTGAAATGGCAATGTTGAATTGGGAAGGGCGTTTCTGGATTGAAGAATGGAACGATATTAAATGGGTTAATTTACGCTGTTCTCCCAGAAAGTTTAATAGTGGTGTTGTTCAATGGTCAGGTATCATGACTAATATTACGCAGAGTAAGCAAGAACGGCTTGAGCTTGAGCAATCGAGGGAGCGTTTGGCTGAGCTATCTGCGCATCTGAATACCGTTAAAGAGCAAGAGCGCAGTAGAATATCGCGTGAAATACATGATGATCTAGGCGGTAATTTGACCGCAATTAAAATTGGCCTTGGATCATTACTTAATAATTTACCAGCGAGTGAAAAATCACTTGTTGAAAAAACAAAAGACATCAAGGATATTGTTGATAAAACATTTGATGCTGCACATAGGATATCTGGTGATTTGAGACCCAATATCCTAGAGTTGGGTATTGTAGCGGCCTTGGATTGGCAGGCCAAAGAGTTTGAAAAACAGATGGATATTCCATGCTACTTTGTAACAAACAACCAAGATGGGCAAGGAACAAGTGAGCAGGCAACGACATTGTTTCGGGTGTGCCAAGAAGCAATGTCGAATATTGCCAAATATGCAGAGGCAACGCGGGTAGATATTGCGCTATTATTTGGTAAAAATGAAATTAAACTTTATATCACTGATGATGGTGTAGGTATTACAGTCGGCGATACGATGAAACCAAATGCTTTTGGTTTGCGTGGTATGCAAGAGCGTGTCGATGCTTTGCAAGGCACATTGTTGATTGAAAAAGCAACAGATAATGGTACTAATATCATCGTGACATTGCCGAATGTTGCATCTGATAAACTAAAAGCGACTTGATGAAAGATGTATTTCATTCATGAGTAAACAGATTAATGTACTGATTGCTGATGACCATGCGATTTTACGAGCAGGGTTGAGACAAGTGTTGTCGGAAACCGAAGATATTCATGTGATAGCAGAGGCAAGTACCGCTAATGATGCTATTAAATTATGCCGAACTCACCCAGCAGATGTGATGTTGCTGGACATTACGCTACCCGATCGCAGCGGTATTGAAGCATTACAATACATCAAAAAAGATAACCCCCAAATCAGCGTGTTAATGCTTTCTATGCATAGAGAAGATCAATATGCACTACGTGCGCTTAAGGCCGGTGCATCCGGCTATTTATGTAAGCAAAGTGCTTCTGATGAACTAGTAGATGCAATACGCTTGGTTGCAAAAGGGAAGAAGTATATCAGCGAGGCAGTAGCTGAACTCTTGGCTGATCAGGTCTCAGGTGATAGCGAGAAGCCATTGCATGAAATGCTATCAAACCGAGAGTATGAAACATTACTAATGATTGCTTCTGGTCAATCAGTGAGTGAAATTGCAGATAAATTGTCTTTATCCGTGAAAACGATCAGTATGTATCGCACACGTATTTTGGAAAAAATGCATTTCAAACATAACGCGGAACTCACCCATTACGCGATCAAAAATAATTTAGTTGAATAAGACATTACTATCCTAATAAAGCCCTTTTTCTAGCTTTAATTCTGGCATCAAAATCATCGTTTCTTTTTCATAATAAGATATTCTCAAACGGAATGTCTTGCTGAGCAATTGTTGTGCTTAGCCATTTGAATAAATGAATATAGGAAATGTACATGCCGACAATTAAAGATGATATTGAAAGCAATGTGTCAGATGACATGCTTGATACATTATTTACACAAGCATTACAGCGTCATCAACAGGAAGATTGGCAAGCTGCTGAAGATTTTTATCGTAAAATTCTGATGGTGCTGCCAGAGCAACCTAATGTTAATTACAATTTGGGTATGCTTAAACTGCAGTGCAATCAAGTGGCTGCAAGTCTGCCGTATTTCAAACAGGCTTTAACAGCAGACCAGAACGAGCCTAAATACTGGCTAAGTTATGTCCAAGCATTGATGCAATCTAACCAAAAAAAGTTGGCGGTTGATACGTTAATGAAGGGTTTAGAGCATGGGCTGCATGGTGAAGAAGTTAATGCTTTAGTTGAAGCGTTGGTTAAAGCAGCCCCTAAGGCATCTGTATCTAGCAACCCATCAATGGTTATTAATCAGACCGCTCCAGTTTTGACTTCGCAAAAAAATATAGCATCCGGTCTTGGTGACAATGGGCCAGGTAAGAACCTGCAGCATTATCTAGAAGACCCAAAAATTCAGAAGGTGCTGGCACTACAACAGTCTGGACAAAATAAAAAAGCGAAAAAGCAGTGGTTGCAGTTATTAAAGTATTATCCAAACCATCCAGTGATATTGACTTGCTTAGGCACAATTGTATTGGAAGAAGGGCAAATTGATGATGCTATGAAGTGGCTAACTAAGTCATTAGAAATCCTGCCTGAACAGGCATCAGCATTATCCTATTTAAGTATTGCGCATACACAGATGCAACAATTTGATGATGCTTTGCGCTATGCGGACAAAGCGATTGAAATCAACCCCAGCTATATGGAAGCACATGCAAACCGTGGTGCTGTATTAAAAGAACTCAAACGATATGATCAAGCGATCATTTCCTATCAGAAAGCATTAGCATTAAATCCAAATAATCCAGACACGCTTTTTAATATGAGTTTGGTCTATTTGGCGCATGGCAATTATACAGAAGCGGCGAATACACTAAAGCAGTTGCTAACAATCAAACCAAACGATGCTTCTGCCCAGCATTTATGTGGAGAGATATATAAGGAATTAAAACGTTATACAGATGCAATCCCTTATTTTGATGAAGCTATCAGACTGAATCAACGTAATGAAGAGGCCTTATTTGGTCGAGGATTGTCTTATTTGGCATTGAAACAGTTTGAGTCAGCAAGTGCTGACTTTTTAGCTGCTACAAAGATAAAGCCAAATTATTGTAATGCTTATATCAATCTTGGCGTAACACTGCGTTACCTTGGAAAGCTTGAACAGGCTTTAGACAGTTTTAATCAGGCATTGAGATTAAATAAAGAGAATCCAGAAACGCTAAATAATAAAGGGCTATTACTTGTTGATATGCATCGGTTTGATGAAGCACTTGCTTGCTATCAACAAGCAATTAATTTGGCGCCAGAAACTGATGAAGTTTATTGGAATCAATCGCACTTACATTTATTGCTAGGCGATTATAAGCAAGGGTGGCCTCTATATGAGTATCGCTGGAAAAGTGTACAAAAAGCAACTTACCGCAACCTAAATAAGCCATTATGGCTAGGCAAAGAGTCAATCGCCGGTAAAACCCTATTTGTATATCCAGAGCAGGGTCAAGGTGATTTCATTCAGTTCTTCCGCTATATCGCGGAGGTTGAAAAACTAGGCGCCAAGGTTATTTTAGAAATGCCGCCACCTTTAATGGCTCTAGTATCAGAAATGGATATCGGTTTTCAGTTAGTCAAACATGGCGATATCGTACGAAATTATGATTATCATTGCCCAATCATGAGCTTGTCTTTGGCTTTTAAAACAGATTTGGACACAGTACCTAATAACATCCCCTACATAAATGCCAATCCAGCGAAAGTAGATCAGTGGCATAGCCTAGTCAACCCAAAGGTATTTAATATAGGTTTGGTTTGGTCTGGTGCTAGTGGGCACCAACATGATCATCATCGTAGCATAGCGCTAGAAAAGCTAATACCAATACTAACCTTGCCTGCCGAATTTCATGCCATACAAAAAGAAATTAGAGAAGCGGATCAACAGGCATTGGAAAAAATAGAGAATCTGAAAACTTATCAGTCTTTATTGAGCGACTTTTCTGAAACAGCAGCGCTGATAGAGCAAATGGATTTAGTCATTACGGTGGATACTTCTGTGGCACATTTGGCTGGTGCGATGGGTGAAACGTGTTGGTTATTATTGCCATGCTCACCTGATTTTCGGTGGTTATTAGAAAGATCAGACAGCCCGTGGTATCCAACAATGACTTTATATAGGCAGCCAACATTCAATGATTGGGACAGTGTCATTGAGGTTGTAAGACAACAGCTTTTGCAGAAAATGCAACTTAATCAAATGTAAGTAGCTGATTTTAAATATATTTAAATTTTTTTAAAAGGACTCTAAAGATTTGAAAACTATAGCCGTCAATTAAGCATAAGCTGTTGAAATGGTACATAAAAATAAAATTTTTTATACAACCCTAAATTTTACGAAATATGAACCGATAGAGTAATTAACAGCGATGCAATTAGACTGTTTTAACGCAGCGCTAATTATTGATGTAGTAACAGAATTTTAAATTTTAAGGAGTATTAACATGGCAGCAGTATTAGGTACAAACGTAGCATCAATGTTTAACGTTAATGCGTTAGGCA
>JBFIDU010000001.1:0-24771 GCA_041603755.1 Methylophilaceae bacterium | reverse complement strand
GGAGCTTTTTCAATCCCACTCGTTGTTTTCTTGTTTGTCATGGTGGTTTTAGTTACTGCGCTTGTGGTTTTCGTTGAACGTGGACAACGTAAGATAACTGTCAATTACGCGAAAAGACAAGTGGGCAATAAAGTCATGGGTGGTCAGACAACTCACTTACCATTGAAGCTGAATATGGCTGGTGTGATACCGCCAATTTTTGCGTCAAGTATTATTTTGTTTCCTGCATCACTAGCAGGTTGGTTTGGTAGTAGCGACAGTATGTATTGGTTGAAGGATTTGTCTTCAGCAATTTCACCGGGTCAGCCGATCTACATTTTGTTATTTGCATCTGCGATATTGTTCTTTTGTTTTTTCTATACCGCACTGGTATTTAATCCAAAAGAAACAGCAGATAACCTTAAGAAAAGTGGTGCGTTTATTCCAGGTATTCGACCAGGAGAGCAAACTGCAAAGTACATTGACAAGATTATGGGTAGGCTGACATTGATTGGTGCAATCTATATTACTTTAGTTTGTTTGTTACCAGAGTTCTTAAGTTTGAAATTTAATACACCGTTTTATTTTGGTGGCACGTCATTGTTAATTATTGTCGTTGTGACGATGGATTTTATGGCGCAAGTGCAATCGCATCTTATGTCCCATCAATATGAAGGCTTGCTAAAAAAGGCGAACTTCAAAGGCGGCGCTACATCACGCTAATCAAGGTGTAGCAATGAAGGTGTGAGTAAAATTTGCGCATATATGTTTGAAGTATTTTGAATAAAGAGGTTGATTATGAGAGTTCGTGCATCAGTTAAAAAGTTATGCCGCAACTGTAAAACAGTGCGTCGTCGTGGTGTGTTACGTGTTATTTGTACAGATCCACGTCACAAACAACGTCAAGGTTAATGGTTAACTTAGCCTTTTTTGTTTGAAAAACAAATTGCAACCTGTTAAAATGCAAGGCTTTTTTTATTTGGTCGCTATAAATAGCGATTCATTTTGGAGTTAAGAGTATGGCTCGTATTGCTGGGGTAAATGTCCCAAATCATAAACATACAGAAATCGCGCTAACAGCGATTTATGGTATCGGTAAAACTACAGCTAAAAGCATTTGTGCTGCAGCTGGTGTAGCTACAACTGCAAAGGTAAAAGATTTAAATGATGCAGAAGTGGAAAAGTTACGTGAAGAGGTAGCTAAGTTTACGGTAGAAGGTGATTTGCGTCGTGAAGTGACGATGAATATCAAGCGCTTGATGGATTTAGGCTGTTATCGCGGTTTACGTCATCGTAGAGGTTTGCCTGTGCGCGGTCAACGTACGAAAACAAATGCACGGACACGAAAAGGCCCAATCAAGCCAATTAAGCAATCTAAATAAAACGATTTATTATAAATTTAAGAACATTAATTGTAAGGACAGTACAACATGGCAAAAGCTAATGTACGCGTAAAAAAGAAAGTAAAAAAGAATATTGCTGAAGGCGTGGCACACGTTCATGCATCATTCAACAATACCATTATTACTATTACCGATCGTCAAGGTAATGCATTATCTTGGGCAACGTCTGGTGGGCAGGGTTTTAAGGGTTCACGTAAAAGTACTCCTTATGCAGCACAGGTAGCGGCGGAAGTTGCTGGAAAGACAGCGCAAGAAAATGGCGTTAAAAATTTAGAAGTGCGAATTAAAGGACCAGGACCAGGTCGTGAGTCTGCAGTACGCGCACTTAATGCAGCTGGCTTTAAAATTACCAGCATTACAGATGTGACACCAGTTCCACATAACGGTTGTCGCCCACCTAAAAAACGTCGCATTTAAGCGAAAAAGATTACTGGAGAACTATCTTGGCAAGAAATTTAGATCCGAAATGCCGTCAGTGTCGTCGCGAAGGCGAGAAGTTGTTTTTAAAAGCTGAAAAATGCTTTACTGATAAGTGTGCAATTGAAAAACGTAACTTCCCACCTGGTCAACACGGTCAGCGTCGTAGCTCACGTTTGTCTGATTATGGTGTTCAACTTCGTGAAAAACAAAAAGTACGTCGTATTTACGGTGTGCTAGAGAAACAATTCCGTAGCTACTATGCTGAAGCTGATCGCAGAAAAGGCGTAACGGGTGAAAATTTATTGCAGTTATTAGAATGCCGTTTAGACAACGTTGCTTATCGTATGGGCCTAGCAGGATCACGTACTGAGGCACGTCAGGTTGTTAAGCATAATGCAATTCTTGTTAATGGAAAGCGCGTTAATATCCCATCTTACCAAGTAAGACCAGGAGATGTTATTACTGTTGCTGAAGCATCTAAAAAACAGTTGCGCATTAAGTCTGCATTAGAAGCTGCAGGTGAGCGCGGTTTTCCAGAGTGGCTTGAAGTTGATGTTAAAGCGTTCACTGGTACATTTAAATCAGCACCACAACGTGATGACTTGCCTTCAACCATTAATGAATCATTGGTAGTTGAGTTGTACTCTAAGTAATGTTTGCTTAGATTTACACTTTTTATTAACCAATTAGGTCAAGGACTTTTATGCAAAGTAATCCTACAGAGTATTTAAAACCACGTGTTGTGAATGTTGAAGAAATCACTCCATTAAGAGCACGTGTAACATTAGAGCCAATGGAGCGTGGCTTCGGCTATACATTGGGTAATGCTTTACGCCGTGTGTTATTGTCTTCAATACCAGGGTATGCAATTACAGAAGTGAAAATTGATGGCGTTGTACATGAGTATTCTACTATTGAAGGTGTACAAGAGGATGTTGTTGACATTCTGTTGAATCTCAAAGGTGTTGCACTAAAATTAAATAGTAAGTCAGAGACCATTTTAACACTGAACAAATCAGGTGAAGGCGTAGTTACTGCTGCAGACTTTGAGACAGGTCATGATGCAGAGATTGTTAACCCAGATCATGTGATCGCACACTTGACTAAAGGTGGCGCATTAAACCTTGAGGTAAAAGTTGAAATGGGTCGTGGTTACCAACCAGTTCCTGCGCGTGAAAAGGTTAACCAAGAAGATCGTACACTTGGTTTCATTATGGTAGATGCTTCATTTAGTCCGATTAATAAAGTTAGTTATCAAGTTGAAAGTGCACGTGTTGAACAGCGTACTGATTTGGACAAACTAATCATGGATGTCGAAACAAATGGTATTGTTGATCCTGAACAGGCGATTCGCGATGCAGCAGCCATCCTAATGGGTCAGCTATCTGTATTTGCTAATCTAGAAGGTGCACCAAGTGAGGAAGAAGAAGCTGCAGCGCCACAAGTAGATCCAATTCTATTGAGACCTGTAGATGATCTTGAGCTTACAGTGCGCTCTGCAAACTGCCTAAAAGCGGAGAATATTTTCTATATTGGTGATTTGATTCAACGTTCAGAGAATGAATTGTTAAAGGCACCTAATTTAGGACGTAAATCACTAAATGAAATTAAAGATGTTTTGGCTTCAAAAGGCCTGACATTAGGAATGAAATTGGAAAATTGGCCACCAGTTGGTCTTGAAAAAGCTTAATAGCTACATTTTAAAAGTTTAAGGAAGTTACTATGCGTCACGGTAATCAAAATCGAAAATTAAATCGTACGAGCAGTCATCGTGCAGCAATGTTTCGTAATATGTCTGTATCATTGCTTCGTCATGAGGTAATCAGAACTACTTTGCCAAAGGCAAAGGAGTTGCGCAAATATGCAGAGCCACTTATCACACTAGCAAAAGATGCTACATTGGCTAATCGTCGTTTAGCGTTTAACCGATTACGTGATCGTGACGTTGTAACAAAACTATTTGGTGAGCTTGGTCCACGTTACCTCGAGCGTAAAGGTGGCTATCTACGTATTTTGAAGTGCGGCTTCCGTAATGGGGATAATGCACCAATGGCATTTGTTGAGTTAGTGGATCGTCCTGAGGTGGCTGAGGATACGTCAGCAGAGTAGTAGTATCTTCAACATGATTATATAAGCCAGCTAACGCTGGCTTTTTTTTTAATAACAGATGCTAATGTTTCAAAAAGGTCATAATGTCATTAGTAGTGAATGGCCAGTTTAGTTCAGCTAAGGTATCTGTTCTTTGCAAAACGGGTATCCTATGACCGTAAATCTCTATCAAGTTATCATTATCTGAGATATCTACTTGTGAAAAATGCTGTGTTTGTTCTAATGATAATAAAATGGATTTAGCTGTTTCACAGAGGTGACAATAAGAGGTAGTGAATAATTTGAGTGTCATTATTGTTAGTGGTCTATTTAGTTAATATTAAAAACCCATCATAATAACGGTTGCTTTTATCAATGATATAACACAAGGTTACTGCATGTCAGAACAAGAAACAAAAGATAGGTTAAGTGGAGCACTAAATCAAGTCGTTTCTCTACTAGAAAAGCATCAATTAGTAGAAAATCTTGTGCATAAGCAAGAAATGCCAAAACATGAGCTGGTAGAGTCATTGGTGCAAAGACAAAACCAAATAGAGCTACAGAATATTCTAAACGGATTGCATCCAGCTGACGTTGCGCATATTTTAGAGGCTTTACCACTTGATGATCGCTTGTACCTCTGGGATTTAGTAAAGGTTGACCGAGATGGTGATATTTTGCTTGAAGTATCGGATGCTGTGCGACAAACGCTTATTGCAGATATGGATAGTGAGGAGCTGCTTGCCGCTGCTGGGCAGTTAAACACAGATGAGTTAGCGGATTTAGCACCAGACTTACCAAAAGATGTTTTGCAAGACTTGCTCGATAGCATGGACGTTCTCAATAGAGAGCGGCTACAGTCAGCATTATCTTATCCGGAAGATACCGTTGGATCTTTAATGGATTTTGATGTTGTTACTGTAAGGGAAGACATTACCATTGAAGTTGCATTACGTTATTTGCGTAGACTTGACCAATTGCCAGATCATACCGATAAGATTTTTGTCATTGACCGTGAAGATAATATTAAAGGTGTATTGCCGCTGTCAAATATGCTGGTTAATGACCTTGATGAAAAGATTGAAGATGTCATGGCAGCGGATGTAGTGTTATTCCATCCAGAAGATATGGCAGATGATGCTGCAAAAGCATTTGAACGTTATGATTTAGTTACTGCGCCTGTAGTTGATAAGAACAATAAATTAGTAGGCCGTTTAACGGTTGATGAAGTAATGGACTATATCCGAGAAGAATCGGATGCTGATCGTCTCTCGATGGCAGGGCTTCGAGAGGAAGAGGATTTCTTCTCTACGGTATGGAAGTCAGTTCAAAACCGTTGGGCATGGCTAGCAATTAATTTAATTACAGCATTGATTGCATCTCGGGTCATCGGATTGTTTGAACAATCAATTGGTAAGGTCGTTGCATTAGCGGCATTGATGCCAATTGTCGCCGGTATCGGCGGAAATTCTGGCAATCAGACCACAACAATGATTGTGCGCGGTTTGGCTTTAGGACAAATTTCTGGCAGTAACATGCGCTCTCAATTGAATAAAGAGCTAGGTGTGGCGCTTATTAATGGTTTGTTATGGGGTGGTGTCTTAGGAGGCATTACCTATATGCTTTACAGTGATTACCGCTTAAGTCTTGTAATGACAGCAGCGATTACACTGAATCTATTGCTGGCTGCGGTAATGGGTGTGGTAATCCCACTGGTTATGAATAAATTTGGTAAGGATCCAGCAGTTGGCTCTAGTGTATTAATCACGGCTATGACCGATAGTGGCGGGTTCTTTATTTTCTTAGGGCTAGCGACTATATTCTTATTATGATTCTATTGATTGATTATTAGATTTTGAATACAAAAAAACCCGCGCTAGGCGGGTTATATAAAACAAGCAAGCAGCTTTATTTAATTTTGTTTTCTTTGTACATTACATGTTTGCGTGCAACAGGATCAAATTTTTTGATTTCCATTTTTTCTGGCATGGTACGCTTGTTTTTCGTAGTGGTATAGAAATGACCAGTACCAGCAGTCGATTCTAGTTTTATTTTTTCACGCATAATTTATGCTCCTTAGATTTTTTCGCCAGCAGCGCGCATTTTTTCAAGCACTGCATCTATGCCGTTCTTGTCGATAGTGCGTAATGCTGCATTGGTAATACGTAAGCTTACCCAGCGGTTTTCACTCTCAACCCAGAATTTACGGTTTTGTAAATTTGGTAGAAAACGACGTCTTGTTTTATTTTGTGCGTGAGAAACATTGTTACCCACCATCGGCTTTTTGCCTGTTACCTGACATACACGTGCCATGGTTATCTCCAGATACTTTGTCTTTTCAGAAAGACCGCAATTATAGTAGAAACGCTTGCGTAGTTCAACTTAAAAAAACATTTTTGTATCAATTAATGTACTTTTTAGTGTTTCCCTGTACTACCAAAACCACCTTCACCGCGTTCTGAGGCTGAGAATTCATCGACTATGTGGAAATCAGCTTGTACAACAGGAACAATAACGAGTTGTGCAATGCGCTCCATGGGGTTAAGCATAAATGCTTCTTTACTGCGATTCCAACATGAAACCAATAGCTGACCTTGATAATCAGAATCTATCAAACCAACTAAATTACCTAAGACAATTCCATGTTTGTGGCCTAAACCTGATCTAGGTAGGATAAGTGCTGCGTAATAGGCATTATCAATATGGATAGCCATGCCAGTAGGAATCATCGTTGTTTCGCCTGGTTGTATTGTTTGTGTGTGCTCTACGCAAGCCCTTAAGTCCAGACCAGCTGAGCCTGGTGTTGCATAGCTTGGCATCATGTGAAGCAGGCGGTTATCAAGTATTTTTAAATCTACATTTATTGACATGACATTTTCTTAGATAAAATCAATATGTTATTAAACACTAATTGGTGATGAAAATCACTAGGCAATCAAAAATGACAGCGCTGATGTATTTTAATACAAGGTTAAAACTTATATTTTTACGGTAGCATTTTACTTATATGTTCGAGAATCTTATGTGCAATCTCCGACTTTGTAGATTGCTTAAGTGGGTATGTGCCACTTTGATCAATCAGTGTCACTTGATTGAAATTGCTTCCCATTGCTGAAACCTCATTTGCAACAATTAGTGGTAGCTTTTTTGCGATACGTTTTTGTGATGCATATTCTATAATTTGCTCACTTTCTGCAGCAAATCCGACACAAAAAGGAGGGTTAGCTAATGCCGCCACATCAGCTAATATGTCTTTGTTGCGTTTTAGTTGTAAATTAAGAATGTCTGCGTTCTTCTTAATCTTCTGATTAGCTGTTTCAGATGGTGCATAATCCGCTACGGCGGCAACGCCAATAAAGATGTCTTGTTCGTCGATATTGTGCATAACAGCTTGATACATCGCATCTGCACTTTCGGCTTTATGCATGGAGACATTGTCTGGTGGATTCAAATGAGTAAGACCACTAATTAATGTCACCTTAGCGCCCATGTCCGTTGCAGCTTGTGCCAGGGCATAACCCATTTTGCCGCTACTTAAGTTAGTGATGCCGCGTACAGGATCAATCATTTCTATCGTTGCACCAGCAGTGATCAGGATCTTCTTATAAGCTAGGATTTTGGGTGTAAAGTGAGCATTTACTAGTGCCAATAACTGCTCTGCCTCAAGCATGCGACCATCTCCTGTTTCGCCACAAGCTTGTTCGCCATTCCCGGGACCAAAAATGCGAATATTTTCAGCGCGAAGCTGTGCAAAGTTGCGCTGTGTCGCTGGGTTTTCCCACATTTGTTTGTTCATGGCAGGAGCTACAAGTAAAGGGCAGTCGCGAGCCAAGCATAGTGTAGAGAGTAAATCATCAGCACGACCATGCAAGAGTTTTGCAACAAATTCAGCTGAAGCTGGCGCAATTAAAATTGCATCCGCTTTACGGCTTAGTTCGATGTGCGGCATGCCATTATCAATGTTGCTATTCCACATACCGACATAGACAGGTTTACCAGATAGTGCTTGCATTGTTAATGGTGTAATAAACTGTGTAGCCGCTTCTGTCATCACTACTTGCACATCAATGTCATCTTTAATTAATAAGCGAACGAGTTCTGCCGCTTTATAAGCAGCAATTCCTCCAGTGATACCTAAGACTAAAGATTTGGCCTTTTGCATATTTGCTTTGTACATCTGTCAACATTTATGTAATGCTTGCATTTTAATATGAAACGATAATAAATAGATCAAAACAATGTGGCGCATTCTTAGAACTAGTGTGTTGTTGATTGTCCTTGCAACTGTGGCAAGGCAAGCTTATATCGAAAAAGCTGATTTAGATTGGAATGATAACTTTTATATTGCACTTTACCCAGTCAATGCTGACGGCAGTAAAAAAGTGGATGATTATATTAAAGCTTTAAAAAGGGATGATTTTGAAGAGATAGAGGTGTTTTTTGCTCAAGAAGCAGCACATTATCAACTGGATATGCGAAGACCAATTGCTATAGAGTTAGGTGAGATTGTTGACCAGATGCCACCACCTCCTCCTGCAGGGGATAGTGTTATTCAAAATATGCTGTGGAGCTTGAGATTCAGGTGGTTTGCTTGGAACAATAGTCCCAAGGTGCCTGTGAATCCAGATATTCGACTTTACTTATTATTTTATGACCCTGATACACATCAGACATTACAGCATTCTACAGCTCTTGATAAGGGACGTTTAGGTAGGGTGAATTTGTTTGGTAACCAATCTTATGCCAAAAAGAATTTAGTGGTTACGGCACATGAGCTGTTACACACGTTATCAGCATCGGACAAATATGACTTATTAACTGGTCAACCAATATATCCAGATGGCTTTGCAAATCCAGATAAGCAGCCATTATATCCTCAAGATTTTGCGGAGATAATGGGAGGGTATGTGCCAATAAATGTGGCAGAAAAAAAGATCCCACTAAGTTTAGATCAAACACTTATTGGTCCGAAAACAGCACGTGAAATTGGATGGATAAAGTAACTTTTAATTAAATTCATAAAAAACTGTAAGAATAATAATAAATGGCGATAACAGATTGGCCCGCAAGTGAGCGGCCGCGAGAGAAGTTAATTGAGTTGGGTGCACAGGCGTTATCAGATGCTGAGTTGCTAGCTATTTTCTTGCGCATGGGAGTGCATGGTAAAAGCGCAGTCGATTTAGCTAGAGACTTGTTAATGCAGTTTGGTAGCTTAAATGGTATCTATGCGGCAAGCGCGAAGGAGATTAGCTTAGTGCATGGTATGGGGCTGAGTAAATACGCGCAGTTACAAGCAGTTTTCGAGATGAGTCGGCGTGCTTTATCTGAACAGATCAGAAAAAAAGACGTGCTCAGCTCTCCACAGCAGGTACGCAATTATTTAGTATTAAAATTAGCGAATGAACCAAAAGAGGTTTTTATGGTGCTATTTTTGGATGCTCAAAATCGCTTAATTGCAATGGAGGAGATGTTCAGTGGTACATTAACACAGACCAGTGTCTACCCACGAGAAGTCGTCAAAAGGACATTGCATCATAATGCTGCCTCTGTAATGTTTGCACATAACCATCCATCAGGGATAGCTAAGCAAAGTCAAGCGGATGAAATGATTACGAAAGAATTAACAAAAGCACTCGCTTTAATTGATGTTAGGGTTTTAGACCATTTTATCGTGGCTGGAAATGAGACGCTGTCTTTTGCCGAAGTTGGTTTATTGTAAAGTTAAGTTATAAAATAAACTGATGGATTTTGTTCTACCCTTGTAGGGGCTGTTTATTGAATTAGAATTTTTTATTTAAAGACGAAAGATGATGCAAAAACTATTGAAATCGGTCATTTGGTTTGCGATTGCGCTACTCGGCGCTTACGCGCTTTCCGCTATAGCCCTAAATCGTGGTGAGAGCATTAATGCGCTCTGGATGGTTACGGCAGCGGTTTGTATTTATGCCATAGCCTATCGTTTCTATGCAGCATGGATAGCAGCAAAAGTACTGGTGATTGATGAGACCAGAGCAACGCCAGCCGAGCGCCTAGACAATGGGCGTGATTTTCTGCCGACGAATAAGTGGATAGTATTTGGCCATCATTTTGCTGCTATATCTGGGCCAGGACCGTTAATTGGGCCAACGCTTGCTGCACAGTTTGGATATTTGCCAGGGACGCTATGGATACTCATTGGTGTAGTACTGGGCGGTGCCGTCCAAGATATGGTGACGTTATTCATCTCCACTCGCCGTAATGGACGTAGCTTAGGTCAGATGGCGCGTGATGAAATTGGACCGATAGGAGGTACTGCTGCATTAATTGGTACTTTCATGATTATGATTATCTTAATTGCCGTATTAGGTTTGGTAGTCGTTAATGCGATGAAACATAGCCCATGGGCCACTTCTACTATTGCAGCTACCATACCGATTGCTATGATTATAGGCCTGTATATGCGACATATTCGTCCTGGGCGTGTATTGGAAGCTTCGGCTATCGGGTTGATATTATTATTACTGTCAGTCTTTGCAGGTGGCTGGATAGACCATCAATCAGGCTTGCGAGATTTGTTTGATCATGATGGTCTGGTGTTGGCCTATGCAATTATTTTTTATGGTTTCTCAGCAGCCGTTTTGCCTGTTTGGTTATTATTAGCACCGCGCGACTATCTTTCTACCTTTATGAAATTAGGCACTATTTTTTTACTAGCGATTGCTATTATCGTATTGGGTCCAGAAATACACATGCCTGCAGTCACACAGTTTGTTGATGGTACAGGACCGATATTTGGCGGTAAGTTGTTCCCGTTTGTATTTATCACAATTGCTTGCGGCGCGGTTTCAGGTTTTCATGCATTGATTGCCTCAGGCACAACCCCAAAATTGTTAGCCAACGAACGTGATATTCGCATGATTGGTTATGGTGCAATGCTGTTAGAAAGTTTTGTTGCCATTATGGCGATGATTGCCGCAACAGTTTTAGAGCCAGGTGTATTTTTCGCTATCAACAGCCCAGCCGGGGTTGTTGGTAAAAGTGCTATTGATGCGGTTACAACGATAAATAACTGGGGTTTCCCTGTTACAGTTGAGCAAATGGAGCAGTTGGCCAAAGATATGGGTGAATCTACATTGTTCGCTAGAACTGGCGGTGCGCCAAGCTTAGCTGTAGGCATGGCAAGTATTTTTGCCAGTGCATTTGGGAAAAGTTTGCTGGCTTTGTGGTACCACTTTGCCATCATGTTCGAAGCTTTATTTATCCTGACAACGCTTGATGCTGGAACTAGGGTTGGACGGTTTATGTTACAAGATATACTGGGTAACTTTAATCAAAAACTGGGAGAAACATCTTATATGCCATCCGTCATACTAACCAGTGCACTTGTTGTGGCTGGTTGGGGATATTTTTTGTATATCGGTGTCATTGACCCTAATGGAGGCGTTAATATCTTGTGGCCATTATTTGGTATCGCCAACCAAATGTTAGCAGCCATTGCATTATGTGTTGGGACCAGCATTATAGTTAAGTCTGGCAAGTTAAAATATGTGTGGGTAACAGGGTTGCCACTGCTTTGGTTAGTGATCATTACAACAGTGGCAGCATATGAAAAAATATTCAGTGATGATTTACGTATTGGATTTTTTGCAGCAGCCAATCACTTAAGTGCTCAATTATCAGCTGGTGTGTTGCCAGGAAATAAGGCAGCCGTAGCACCACAATTGATATTAAATCAACATTTGGATGCATACATTACAATGTTTTTTGTTGTTGTGCTGTGGGTAGTGATTGCGGATATGGTGAATGTTTGTGTGCGCCACATACAGGGTAAAAAAATATTGCCAACGACTGAAACACCCTATGTGAAAACGGCTCTGGAATAATTATGTTGAAGAAGGTAATCCATATTTGGCACTTAATTCGCCGCCTAACTGGCGATGATGCTTATGAGCGCTATCTCAATCATCACGCCGAATTTCATGCAACATCTGTTGATGCACCACCGCCATTATCGCGACAGGCTTTTTTTAAGCTTTGGCAAGATAACAAATGGAAGGGAATAAACCGCTGCTGTTAATTGGTAGCGTTCAATTCTTTTTGTAAATATTATCAATATCCATTTCGTCTGCGTTAGTATTTGACTCTAGGTCGTACTCAGTTAGCCTTGCAGGCTTACTCATGGCTTTGCCACGACTGGGTTTGTACTCGGTAACGATGTAGTTGTAGCTTGGTACATTGCGCCTAAATAGTTTTTCAATGATGCTTTTCATAGAACTTTTATAAATAGATTAAGGTACTTCATTTGGAGCAATAGCTATGCCAAGATGTGGATTTGTCACATGCGAGATAACATTATGATTTTTAAATTAAAAATCTTTGCTGTTAATCTTAGATAAAGATGTTGCTGATGTAAAATTGATAAGATTGTTATGATTTCGACAGCAACGAAATCATGGCTTTTCAAAACGCTTTTGATATGCGGCACGCAACATCCAAGAGCCAGCAATTATCATCGGAAGGCTCAGCCACTGGCCCATAGATAAACCAAGTCCGAGTAAGCCTAAAAAGTCATCAGGTTGTCGCGTAAACTCTACCAAGAATCTGAAGCTTCCGTAACCAATTAGAAATAATGCTGAAATTGCACCTGTTGGTCTTTGTTTGCCAGAAAACCACCATAAAATAATAAATAGCAGCACGCCTTCTAATGCAAACTCATATAATTGGGAGGCATGACGTGGTAAATTATCTGCTTGTGGGAAAATCATGCCAAAGCTGGTGTTAGTAACACGTCCCCAGAGCTCTCCATTGATAAAGTTACCCATGCGGCCAGCGCCCAAGCCAATCGGCACTAAAGGGGCTACAAAGTCCATCGTTTTTAGCCAAGACTGAGGGTGTTTTTTGTTAAACAGGTACATGGCAATAAGTACACCCAGAAAACCGCCATGAAAGCTCATGCCGCCTTGCCACACTGCTAAAATTTCTAGGGGGTGTTGCAGGAAGTAAGTTGCTTGATAAAAGAGCACATAACCTAAGCGACCACCAATAATGACACCTAAGGCACCATAAAATAATGCATCATCCAACATGGTTTTGTTCCAATTAAACCATGGTTTATGTTTGATTTGATATTGGCCTAGAAAAAGAAATCCCAAAAATCCTGTTAGATACATCAAACCATACCAGTGAATACCAACAGAGCCGATATGGATGGCAACAGGGTCGAATTGTGGGTGTGTAAACATTGTAAGTAAAGTCGTTAAAACATCGTAGGGCTATATACTACAGTAAAAAATATTTGGCGCAGTGGAATTTAAGCTGTATATTTTTAGTAAGAATAAAACATTTCACAAGTTTGTGTATGTGATAAAAAGGTCGGGGGGCCAAGTGCAAACAAAAAAATCAATAATAGGCCAGACAGTGCTAGGCATATCGAATGCAAATATTTCCTCAATTGATGGGTTGATGCCAACGATTGGATCATTATTTGAAACATCATTCAATCAGGTGATCGTAATGGATACGACCAAACAGATTGTTTATGTGAATACTCAAGTATTGAAGCAAAATGGTTTGGAATTAAAACAAGTGTTGGGACAAGCATTTGCAGCCGTTTTTGCAGACAGCTCGATGATTGAATATGACAAAGTTTTGGATAAAGTCGTGGCATCTAAACAAGCTGGAACCATGGCAAGAGCTATAAATGAAAAGCAAGCTTCCTATGAAATAGTATCAGTCTCTCCAATCCTTAATGCCAATCAGTTTATGCTAGGCATGTTGATGATAAGAGAGACTGTAACGCTGAAACCCCTAGTAGAGCAGGAGCTCGCGCGAACAAGCGTTTATCACAAAACAATTTTGGATAGCATTCCTTTTATGATCTGGTTAAAGGATAAACAGAGCCGAATATTGGCAGCGAATACCGCATATGCAGAAATGGCGGGGGTATCTGATCCTAAATTATTAGAAGGGAAAACAGACTTTGATTTTTGGTCGCCGTTACTGGCAAAAACATATGTTGAAGACGACCTAAAAGTCATGGAGTCGGGTGAGTCTATTACGTTAGTAGAAAAGGTCAAAAAGAAAAGCGGCGATGCATCATGGGCTGAAACCTACAAGGCCCCAGTAATTGTTGATGATGAGGTGATTGGTACAGTTGGGTTTGCAAGAGATGTAACCGAAGAAAGACGGCTGTTTTCTACGATTACAGAAAAAGATTTGCAATTTACCTCATTATTAAAAAATCTCCCGCTAACGATTGTTCGCTATGACACAAATTGCAGGCGTACTTTTGTTAACACGAATCTTGATAAGGCAAGCGTTCTGATAGGTAAAACGCCAGTAGAAATGTGGATGCCAACCATCAAGAATATTACAGCAGAGGAGTTCCAGGAAAGATTGATGCACGTACTGTTTCATGGTGAAAAGCAAACATTTGAAATGCATTGTGAAGAGGATGGGAAAACGATTGTCAATATGGTGACTTTACTTCCTGAGTTCGATGAGCATCATCAAGTGATCGGCGCATTGACGATTGCCAATGATGTATCAGAGATTAGTAAGTACCGTGATGATTTAGAGTATATGGCCTATCATGATGCGCTTACCTCGCTACCAAACCGGAGTTTAATTAATCAAGAACTACAGAAACTAGCCAATCAAGGAGCTAGCTTTGCCTTGTTTTTTATGGATCTAGACCTATTCAAAGAAATTAATGATACCTTGGGTCATGTTGTTGGTGATGAATTGTTGGTTGAGGCAGCAAAACGAATTGCTTCTATTGTAGGTAAAAAGGATATGGTTGCCCGCATTGGAGGTGATGAATTCGCAATTTTAGTACCTGATTTTAGAGATAAAGCGCAATTAGTAGCACTAGCAGTAAATATAGCAGGGCAGCTGGCAGCGCCATTCACAATTGATGAAATCAACTTTTTTGTTAGTGCCAGTATAGGGATTGCTTGCTATCCAGCTGATAGTGACAGTGTGGGCGATTTGATTAAATATGCCGATACTGCGATGTATGATGCCAAGAAACAAGGTCGCAATAACTTCCAATTTTATACGCCAGAGCTTACACAAGAAGCGATGGAGCATTTGGCTATCGCAACTGCGCTAAGATATGCAATCCAGAAAAAGGAGTTTTTCCTACTATACCAACCAAAAGTGGAGATGAAATCAGGCAAAATAGTGGGGGCAGAATGTTTGCTGAGATGGCACGGTCATGTGTTAGGTCAGATTGAACCTGATAAGTTTATCCCCATCGCCGAGGAGAGTGGGTTAATAATCGATATAGGTGCCTGGGTTTTAGAAACGTCATGTCAAGTTGCTGCTCAATTAAATAAAAATAGACATGAGCCGCTTAATATTGCAATTAATGTCTCGACGAAAGAGTTTTCTGATCATGACTTCATTCACAATTTACAACGTTGTTTGAATGCAACTGGTTGCCGCCCTGAGTGGATAACATTAGAAATGACAGAAAGCTTGTTACTGCAGGATACTAATTTAGCCCTAGAAACATTGATGAAAATCGATGATATGGGCATTACTTTATCCATAGATGATTTTGGCACTGGTTATTCTGCACTTGCCTATTTGAGTAAGTTTCCAATTAAACAGGTTAAAATTGATCGCTCATTTGTGATGGATATTACCAATACGGCAAGTGCAGCATCTTTAGTCAAAGCGATTATAGCGATGGCACAAAGTTTAGATAAACAACTGGTTGCAGAAGGAATAGAAACTGAAGAACAGGTTAAATTATTAAAAGAATATGGGTGCAATCAGGCGCAGGGCTATTTTTATAGTAAGCCGTTGCCGTTTTCTGAGTTTCTGCATGTCGTGTCACAACAGTTAATTCAGTAGCAAATTGAATTAACATATGCTGAATAGGTCAGCATAGTTTAAAATTATGCATTATATAAATTGAATGTTGGATTAGATTATGCCTCAGTATCGTTCAAGAACAACCACTCACGGCCGCAATATGGCTGGTGCACGCGCGCTATGGCGAGCAACAGGAATGAAAGACGGCGATTTTGATAAACCAATTATTGCTGTTGCAAATTCCTTTACACAGTTTGTACCAGGCCATGTGCATTTAAAAGATATGGGTCAGCTTGTTGCCAGAGAAATTGAAAAAGTTGGCGGTGTTGCTAAAGAGTTTAATACAATTGCCGTGGATGATGGTATTGCGATGGGGCACGGCGGCATGCTTTATAGTCTCCCTAGTAGAGATTTAATTGCTGATAGCGTTGAGTATATGGTCAATGCACATTGTGCCGATGCACTCGTTTGCATATCGAATTGTGACAAAATAACGCCAGGTATGTTGATGGCAGCGTTGAGACTGAATATACCTGTCATTTTTGTCTCTGGTGGACCAATGGAGGCTGGTAAAGTTAACTGGCAAGGTCAAGCAATCAAGCTGGATTTGGTGGATGCAATGGTCGCAGCAGCGGATGACAAGGTTTCCGATGAGCAATCGGATGCAATAGAACGTTCAGCATGCCCCACTTGTGGCTCATGTTCTGGGATGTTCACAGCAAACTCCATGAATTGTTTAACCGAGGCGCTAGGACTCAGTTTGCCAGGTAACGGGTCAACATTGGCGACACATGCAGCTAGGAAATCACTGTTTCTGGAGGCGGGAAAAACGATTGTTGATATTACGAAGCGCTATTATGAGCAGGATGATGAAAGTGTATTACCTCGTAATATTGCGAGTTTCCAAGCATTTGAAAATGCAATGAGTTTAGATGTAGCGATGGGCGGTAGTACCAACACAGTCTTACATTTGCTTGCCGCAGCCCATGAAGCAAAGATACCTTTCACAATGAAGGATATAGATCGTATTTCTCGCAAAGTGCCTTGCGTAAGTAAAGTTGCGCCTGCCACATCAAAATATCATATGGAAGATGTCCATCGTGCTGGTGGCGTGATGGGTATACTTGCTGAGCTCAGTCGAGGAGGCCTAATTCACCGCGATATACCGACAGTGCATTCTCCTAGCATGGGAGCTGCATTGGATAAATGGGATATTGCCACGACCGCTGATGAAGATGTTAAACAGTTTTATCGCGCAGCACCTGGCGGCATTGCAACGACAATTGCATTCTCACAGAGCATGTTGTGGCCAACACTGGATATGGACCGTGCAAGCGGTTGCATCCGAGATGTAGAGCATGCCTACTCAAAAGACGGTGGCTTGGCTGTGCTATATGGCAATATCGCGCTTGATGGCTGTATAGTCAAAACCGCTGGAGTTGATGAGAGTATTCTAAAATTTACTGGCAGAGCGCGTGTGTTTGAATCTCAAGATGCTGCAGTTGAAGGAATTTTGTCCGATAAGATTGTTGCAGGTGATGTTGTTGTGATTCGGTATGAAGGTCCACGAGGCGGTCCTGGTATGCAAGAAATGTTGTATCCAACGTCATACCTCAAATCAAAAGGACTTGGCAAGGATTGTGCTTTATTAACCGATGGCAGGTTCTCTGGCGGAACGTCTGGTTTAAGTATAGGGCATGCATCGCCAGAAGCAGCTGAGGGTGGTGCAATTGGCCTGGTTGAAGAAGGGGATGTAATTGAAATTGATATTCCAAATCGGACAATTAACCTAAAAATTAGCAATGAAGCATTAGCAGAAAGACGCACCAAAATGGAAGCAAAAGGGAAAAGTGCATGGAAACCAGTGCAGCGGGAACGCTATGTTTCTCCAGCATTACGTGCTTATGCTGCTATGTCTACAAGTGCAGCTTTTGGTGCTGTTCGAAACGTAGAACAAATAGAAAATAGAGACTGAGCAGAAAGTAAATAGAGAAATGTCTAAATCAGGGGCAGTAGAAGAAAATTTGTGCATAATCCAAAATTTGGTACCAGAGGTAGTGGAAAGGCATCCGCACATCAGCATGACAGAAGATGAAAATGGGCTACAGTATCTTCTGGTAGAAAATGAGTTTGCAAAGGCAAAAATTGCATTGCAAGGCGCACATGTAATGCAATTTCATCCAAAACACTTAAAGGAGCCTGTGCTATGGCTGTCTGACCACGCTCGATATGTACAAGGGCGTTCTATCCGAGGTGGTGTGCCTATTTGTTGGCCATGGTTTGGTGCGCATCCTACAGATGGTACATTGTGCCCACATGGCTTTGCGCGCGTGATTCCTTGGCGTGTCATTGACGCAGACACTATTTATAATGGTGCGACACGGATTGCGTTAGAGATGGTGCAAACGCCCGAGGCAAAACGCCAGCTAAGCTATGCTTATGCTGTCACCTTGACAGTGATTGTGGGACGACGCCTGAAAATGGAGCTTGCGACGACTAATAAAGCAGACCACCCATTTAGGATCGGAGAAGGATTCCACACTTATCTCGCGGTCAGTGATGTGCAAAATGTAAAAATCACTGGTTTGCAAGAGTGTGTTTATGCTGATAAATTGAAAAAATATGAACGATCAGTAGAGAATGGCTTTTTGCAATTTGATGGAGAGTTTGACCGCATATACATGAACCATACATCAGATTGCGTCATTCATGATTCTGGATTTAATCGTTTGATTCGTGTGCAGAAGTCAGGAAGTAGTAATACAGTAGTCTGGACGCCTTGGGAAGAAAAAGCGCATGCTTTAGGTGATATGGGTAATGGCGATGAGTGGCGCAGAATGATTTGCGTTGAATCAACAAACTCACTAGAAAACTCTGTCATTATAAATCCACATAGGACACATGTGATGACGGTCGAATATAATGTTGAGTCATTTACATACAATGCCTATTAGTAGCATTTGGGCTAGTCTGAAAATAAATTGTTTTAATTGTGTCAACCTGTGGCTAGGTTATGACGTTAGATGATTAGGCAACAAATTTAGATGTTTTAAATTTTTACTTAATGACATGCTAGAATTGTTGTAGAATTTTTTTTTATAGGTATGATAGCCAAGCGGTTAAAATTTTATAAGAATTCAAGGAGATAGCATGAAAGCATTATTGTTAACAGTAGTCGCTACAGGCGCACTGCTTATTGCTGGTCAAGCAGCAGCAGATCAAGCGTTAGCGCAGAAGAGTGGTTGTTTGGCATGTCATGGCGTGGATAAAAAAGTACTAGGTCCAGCATTCAAAGATGTGGCAGCAAAGTATAAAGGTGATAAATCAGCTGAAGGTAAGTTAGTTGATAAGGTGAAAAAAGGTGGTAGTGGTGTATGGGGTCCAATTCCAATGCCAGCAAATAGCCCACAAGTTAAAGATGGTGATATCCAAACGATTGTTAAGTGGATATTGTCACTATAACAGTGCGATATGACACAAAAAAAAGCCAGCTTTTGCTGGCTTTTTTATTATTTGACTAAACCGAATAAGTAGAGAAACACAGCAATAATGGCAATGGGGGCAATAATATTATTAGCAGTTTTCCATAAGCTAAAGCATGTGTTATTTAAACCAAGCTCTTCCTGAGCATGGTGTTTTTTCATAAAGTAACCTGCAAATACCGCCATTAGTAATCCGCCTAGTGGTAGAAAAATCGTGGAGGTAAGTTTATCTAGTGTGTCGAAAATACCCAACCCAAATATAATTTTGACATCTTTCCATAAATTGAAGGATAAGAGAACGCTTATACCAATTAACCAGATAATAATGCCTAGTATTAAACATGCATGAAAACGTTTGATTTGGGTATTTTCTACTATCCATGCAATGGTGGGTTCTACTAAAGAAATAGCTGATGTCCACGCAGCAAACCCTACTAGCATAAAAAATAATGTGCCAATTAGATTACCCCATGGCATGTGGCCAAATGCAATCGGAAGTGTTTGAAAAATTAAGCCAGGCCCAGCATTGGGCTCCAAGTGATTGGCAAACACTAGCGAGTAAATGGCAAGGCCTACCAGCAAACCAAGTGTTGTGTCTAATAGGGCAATATAAATAGTCGTACGCGCAATAGAAACATCTCGCTTTAAGTATGAACCATAAACCATTACTGAGCCCATTCCTAAGCTTAGGGAGAAAAAGGCGTGACCTAGTGCTGATAGCACTGCAACTGGCGTAATTTTTGAAAAGTCTGGCTTGAACATAAAGTTGGTTGCAGTACCAATGTCACCCACTGACATACTGTAGCCAAGCAGTATTAATAAAATCGCGAATAAAGCCGGTATTAGAAGATTATTTGCTTTTTCCAAGCCAGAGTTCACACCTTTAGCTACGACACCCATGGTCATTATCATGAAAATGCTATGCCAGAAAAATAAAGTAAATGGTGATGCTAGCAGAGTAGCAAAGTTTTCACTGGACTGTGAGGCAGTGATGCCTGAAAAGTTATTCTGTGCTGAATAGCTGATGTATGTAAGCACCCAACCGCCAATGACACTATAAAATCCCAAAATAAGTACGCCTGCTAGCATTCCCATGCCACCTATATAACGCCACTGGCTTGATGCATTTGCTTCCTTTGCCAGTGTTTGCATAGCATTAAGAGGATTCTGATGTGCTCGGCGACCAAGTAGAATCTCCGTCATCATCAACGGAATTCCCACGAACAAAATACAAACGATAAACACTAAAACAAATGCACTACCACCATTAACACCAATCATGTATGGCAATTTCCAAATATTGCCTAAGCCGATAGCAGAGCCTGCGGTTGCTAACATAAAAGTCCAACGATTTTTCCAAGCACCTCTGTGCTGCGTCATATTGGGATCCTATTTAATTATTTTCTTGATGATTGAAGTAGCGTTCCGTTTCTTGTTTAATAATTTTAGACAATAATAACAAGCCAATTAAATTTGGAATGGCCATAAGCCCGTTCATTAAATCAGAAAAGTTCCAGACAAAGTTTAGACTTGTCATCGACCCAATCATGACGGCAGCAGTAAAAAAGATGCGATAAGCTTTAACGGCGTCATCACCAAATAAAAACTCGATGGCTTTTTCACCATAATAGCTCCAACCAATCAAGGTTGAGAATGCAAAAAAAGCGATTGCAATGGCAATAATAATATTGCCCGTATTGCCTAAGGTTTCAGCCATACTGGCACTGGTGAGTTGGGCAGCATCCACTCCCTGCGTCCAACTTGTTGCGGTCAAGATAACCAGAGCAGTCATAGTGCAAACGACTAATGTATCAATAAATGTTTGTGTCATACTAACTAATGCCTGCTTGACGGGATCATCTGTTTTTGCAGCAGCAGCAGCAATAGGTGCGGAGCCCAATCCTGACTCATTTGAAAATACACCCCGTGCAACTCCATAACGCATAGCTGCGGCAACGGTAGCACCAACAAATCCGCCACTTGCAGCGGATGGATTAAATGCGTGATAAAAAATCAATCGAAATGCTTCCGGGATAGCATTTACATGAGCAGCCAGTACCCACAAGCTACAAAGCACATAGCCCAGTATCATAAATGGGACGATGAAAGATGTAAATTTGCCGATGGTTTTAATTCCACCAAGAATGACTAAACCAGTTAAAAAAGTTAGAAATATGCCTGTTATTTCAGTTGGAATTTGAAATGTTGCCTCAAATGCCTTTGCAGTGGCATTAGCTTGGGTCATATTGCCAATACCGAATGCAGCGCATGCGGTAAAAATTGCAAATAGAGTACCTAGCCAAGGTAGTCCTGCACCTTTGCTTAAGTAATACATTGGTCCGCCGCGCATGCCGTGCTTACCTTCCTCACGGTATTTCACTGCAAGGACTGCTTCACTGTATTTCGTTGCCATGCCTACCAAACCAGTGACCCACATCCAAAATACTGCACCCGGGCCACCTAATGTTATGGCTGTGGCGACACCTACAATATTACCAATACCGACAGTTGCAGCTAATGCAGTCATTAATGCAGCAAAATGACTAATATCGCCTTCTTCATTTTTATCTTTAGTGAATATGAGCTTTAGCGCATGGGGCAGTATCCTAAACTGCATTCCTTTTAATAGTATGGTGAGGTACAGGCCAGTGCCTACTAATAAAACAAGCATGTATGGCCCCCACACAATGCCAGAGAGTGTGGCGATGAATTCCTCTATTGATTGCATGACTGCTTATCCCCTTTTAATTCATTATAACGAGAAAGCACTAATCATAGCAGGCACTTTTTATCTAGGTCTGAAAGTGCTGTTTTAAGACCTCAATCATATACCCATGATCTAACACGCCAGCACTTTCACGGATACTATGCATTGCCCACATTGGGTTGCCGACATCAACAGTTGGCATCCCAAGTTGTGCGGCCACTGTCGGGCCGATGGTACTCCCACAACCTAAATCGGTGCGGTGTGCATACTCCTGATAGGGTACGTTAGCTTTTTTGCACAATTGAATAAAGCGTGCTGCCGTGTTGGCGTTGGTGCTGTAGCGTTGGTTGGCATTGGTTTTAATGACAGGCCCTTGATTCAATGTTGCATGATGTTCTGGCTCATACGCAGCTGGATGGTTAGGGTGGAAAGCATGTGCCATATCAGCACTGATAAATAAACTATTAGCAAAGGCACGTAATCGGTCTTCTTCAGTCGCTTGATAAAAAGCACAAATGCGTTGAATGGTGTCACCAATAAAACTGCCGCCTGCTCCAGTTGCACTCTCACTACCCACTTCCTCGTGATCAAAAAAGGCGCATATATTGGTCGCGTCTGGGTTACTGGTGCTCAATAGCGCTTGTAGTGCGGCATGGCAAGAGGCTAAATTATCCAATTGGCTGTTAGCAATAAATTCATTATTGCTGCCCCATATGCTACCTTTTTGCGTATCGTAAACATTTAGTTCCCATGTCAGGATATCTGCTTGATTGATATTTAAGTGATCAGCAATTATTGTATTGAGTTTATTTTTTGCTTCTATGCTATCGGCGGCATAGCCAAAAATCAGCGGCAACTGAGTTTGTTTGTCCAATAGTAAACCTTTGGTATTCACTTCACGGTTCATATGAATAGCAAGATTAGGTAATCTGACAATACTTTCTGTCATGTGCAGATGTTCAGTAGTGAAACCATCAGTAGTAGCAATATTGACTCTACCAGCCATGCTTAAATCACGGTCAGTAAAAGTGGCTAATATAGGTCCGCCATAGACTTCAACACCGAGCTGTGCCGCTCCCTGATTTGCGAATGCTGCTTTTGGCTTTAAGCGTATTCCTGGTGAGTCGGTGTGAGCGCCTACTATCCTGAATCCTGCCTCTGTTATTGATTTTGATCCTAATGTAAACGCTATAATTGAGGCACCATCACGGCAAACATAATAGCGACCATTTTTCTTCAAATGCCATGGTTCACTTTCTATTAGTGCTTCAAAGCCATTTGCTTCTAATTGCTTAATCGTGCTGTTAACGGCATGCCATGGACTTGGGCTTGTATCAATAAAATCCAGTAAATCCTGTGCTTGTTTGATTGCCGTTTTAGTGACCATAGCGCGTTTTAAATCCAATTTTTATCAATTAAGAAATCAGTATACAGTTTTGCTTCAGGACTGCCAGTTTCTGGCTTCCAGTCGTAACGCCATTTAACGATAGGGGGCATGGACAGCAGTATCGACTCAGTGCGGCCATTAGATTGTAAGCCGAATAACGTACCGCGATCAAACACCAAATTAAACTCTACATAACGGCCGCGGCGGTATTGTTGAAAGTCGCGCTCTCGTTCGCCATAGGGTGTATCTTTACGGCGTTGAACGATAGGCAGGTATGCTTGGGTAAAAGCATCCCCAACTGCACGCAGCATCGCAAAACTTTTTTCAAACCCTAATTCGTTAAAGTCATCAAAGAATATACCACCAATACCACGCGGTTCCTTGCGATGCTTTAAGTGAAAGTATTCGTCACACTGCTTTTTGAATACTGGATAGAGTTCATCACCAAAAGGTGCCAGTGCAGTTTTATTGGTACGGTGAAAATGTACACAATCTTCTTCAAAGCCGTAATAGGGCGTTAAGTCCATGCCGCCGCCAAACCACCAAATATCCTCGTCATCATTTGGGGCTGCGCCAGTGTTGGTTTCGTTAGATTTTTCTTGCCGCACTTGTTGTGCTGTCTGCGAAAAATCTGCCTCACCGCCTTGGCTCGCTCCCAAATGCTGTGAGGATATATCTGTCTTTTTTGCAGCTTTAGCCACAAAGAAACGCACATTCATATGCACGGTAGGAATATAGGGATTGCGTGGATGAAATACTAATGAAACGCCCATGGCTTCCCATGGTCTTCCAGCAGCTTCAGGGTGGGCAACACTAGCAGCTGGTGGTAGTTTGTTTCCAAGTACATGTGAAAAACCAATACCCGCACGTTCAAACACATTGCCTTCTTCTAACATGCATGAATTGCCACCACCACCTTCTGGACGCTGCCAGCCATCATGTAAGAATGTTTTGCCATCTACCAGTTCAACAGATTCTATAATGCGTGCTTGTAAATTTTGCAAATATTCAAATACAGCGTTTGAATCAATAGCGCTCATCTACTGTTAACCTTTAATTGCACGATAGCCAATATCTGATCGGTATTGCGCACCTTCAAAATGAATGTCTTCAATAATACGATAAGCTTTTTGTTGCGCAAATTTGACTGTTTCACCCAAGGCCGTTACACATAATACGCGCCCACCACTGGTCATTACTTTTCCATCCACTAGTTTGGTGCCAGCATGGAAAACATAAGCATCCTCTAACACTTTAGGCAGACCAGAGATTTCATCACCTAGTTTTGGTGAAGCTGGATAGTTAGCACTTGCCATAACCACGCCTAGGGCAAAACGCCTATCCCATTCAGCTTCTGCCTTGTCCAGATTGCCAGCAATAGCTTTCTGTAATAAAGACAACAAATCAGTTTTTAGACGCATCAGTATGGGTTGCGTCTCTGGGTCTCCCATGCGGCAATTGAACTCAAGTGTCTTAAGTGTGCCATCTGGACTGATCATGAGT